>JBJTGD010000056.1:0-7679 GCA_046093735.1 Acidimicrobiia bacterium
TCGTAGATGGCGCTGTCGCCGTGAGGGTGGTACTTGCCCATGACCTCGCCGGTGACGCGTGCGCACTTCATGGTCGGCCGGTCGGGCAGGGCCCTCAGGTCGTACATCCCCCACAGGATCCGACGGTGCACCGGCTTGAGGCCGTCACGGGCATCGGGCAGGGCTCGCGACACGATGACCGACATGGCGTAGTCGAGGAAGGAGCGTTCCATCTCCTCCTGGATCTCGATCGGTTCGATCGAACCGCCGGGGCTGTCCTCGGTCACGACACCGCCGTCTCCGCCATCACCACTGCCAGCGCCACCGCCCGCACCACCAGCGGCGGCGGGCGTCGCGCCTTTGCCACCCGATGCGCGCGACGTCGCCTTGGTGGTCGGCGCCTTCTTGGCGGAAGCCGTCTTCTTGGACGGTCGCTTCTCTGCCATGTGTGTCCTCGCCGGGCCCGACTCAGATGTCGAGGAACCGGACGTCCTTGGCGTTGCTCTGGATGAACTGTTTGCGCGACTCGACGTCGTCGCCCATCAACACCGAGAAGATCTCGTCAGCGATGGCGGCCTGCTCGACGGACACCTGCAACAGGGTGCGGCGGTTGGCATCCATCGTCGTGTCTCCGAGTTCGTCGTAGTCCATCTCGCCCAGACCCTTGAGGCGTTGGAACTCCTTCTTGTGGTCCGGGCGATCGGCGAGGAAAGCCGCTTTGGCCGTGTCGTCCTTGAGGTACACCTTCTCCTTGCCCACCACGGTGGAGTACAGCGGCGGCTGAGCGATGTACACGTGGCGTTGCTCGACGAGATCCTTCATGTGTCGGAAGAAGAAGGTGAGCAGCAGGGTGCGGATGTGCGAGCCGTCCACATCGGCATCGCACATGAGGATCACCTTGTCGTACCGGATCTTGGCGATATCGAACTCGGCGCCGACACCAGCGCCGATGGCGGTGATCAGTGTCTGGATCTCGTTGTTCTTGAGCATCTTGTCGAGCCGGGCCCGCTCGACATTCAGGATCTTGCCCCGGATGGGGAGGATCGCCTGGGTGCGCGGATCGCGAGCAGCCACCGCCGAGCCACCGGCCGAGTCGCCCTCGACGATGAACAATTCGCACTCGTCCGGGTTGCGACTCGAACAGTCCTTGAGCTTGTCGGGCATGCCCGCGCCCTCGAGCGCACTCTTGCGCCGCGTGGCGTCGCGAGCGTTGCGCGCCGCCAGGCGCGCCCGGGAGGCCAGCACCGACTTCTGCACGATCTTGCGGGCTTCGGTGGGATTCTCCTCGAACCAGTCACCGAGACGCTCGTTGGTGGCCTTCTCCACCAGCGACCGCATGGACACGTTCCCCAACTTGCCCTTGGTCTGGCCCTCGAACTGGGGCTCGCGCAACCTCACGGAGATGATGGCGGTCAGTCCTTCGCGAATGTCCTCGCCCTGGAGGTTGTCCTCCTTCTCCTTGAGCAGACCCTTCGCCCTGGCGTACTTGTTGACCACGTTGGTGAGGGACTTCTTGAAGCCCTCCTCGTGCATACCGCCCTCGATGGTGGCGATGCCGTTGGCGAAGGAGTGGATGCCGTCGGTGTTGAACCCGGTGTTCCACTGGAAGGCGATCTCCACCTCCTGATCGGCCTCGGCCTGGTCGTAGAAACCGACCTTCTTGAACAACGCCTCCTTGGAGGAGTTGAGGTGACGGACGAAGTCGACGATGCCACCGGCGTACTTGAACACCACCGGCTCGGTGAGGGTGGCGTCGCGACGACGGTCGAAGACCCGGATCTCGAGGCCCTTGTTGAGAAAGGCCATCATCTGGAAGCGCTCGAGGAGCGTCTGGGCCCGGAAGTCGGTCTCCTCGAAGATGGTGGGGTCGGGCCAGAAGCGCACCGTGGTGCCGGACCGACCACGCGGAGCCTTGCCCGAGACCTTGAGGGCCTGGGTGGTGCGCCCACCCTTGGCGAAGGCCATCGAATGGCGGTTACCGCCGCGGTCGATGTCCACCTCCACGCGTTCGGACAGCGCGTTCACCACCGAGATGCCCACACCGTGGAGACCACCGGAGACCTTGTACCCGGCGCCGCCGAACTTGCCGCCGGCATGGAGCACGGTGAGCACGACCTCGGCCGCCGACTTGCCCTTCATCTTTGGATCGGGGTGCTTGTCGACAGGGATCCCGCGACCGTCGTCGACCACCTCGCATCCACCATCGGCGAGGAGGGTGACGTCGATGCGGGTGGCGTGACCGGCCATGGCCTCGTCGACCGAGTTGTCGACCACCTCGTAGACGAGGTGATGGAGGCCACCCGGTCCGGTGGAGCCGATGTACATGCCGGGGCGTTTCCGCACGGCCTCGAGACCCTCGAGGACCGTGATGTCCTTCGCTCCGTACTCCTCGGTCGTCTTCGCCACTGGAAATGGATCTCCGTCTTCGTGCTGCTGGACCGGCGTCGAACGGCGGGGCCGGACCCGCTCCGAGGCCCCTCCCACAAGGAGGTGAGGGGCTGGGCGTGGGGCCGGGTGAGGGGCCGAAATCCCTAGGGAAATCTGGCGATTCCGCCGTCGGGACGACCCCGAGAGCCTACCGGCGGGAGGCCCCGCTGCGAGGGATCCCGACGACCTTTCCCGCCCGTATCACCCGGCTTCAACGGCCACTCGCGGGGCGCACCCGAACCTCGATGGAATCGATCGAGGAAGCCCCGAGTTCCTCGGTCAGACGAGCCAACAGATCGGCCTCGAGGAAACGCAGCTGGGTGGCCCACGCCGGATCAGTGACGGCGAGGACGAGTGTGGTGCCGCGCACGGCGACCGGTCGGCTGTTGGCCGCCACCGTCTCGCCGACCATCTCCTCCCACCGTCCGAACACCCCCGAAGCCACATCGGCCGAGGGACCACCGAGTCGACGCACGACACGATCGAGCCCGGTGCGCAGTGGCGCCGGGCCGGGCGGTTGCTCCTCGGGCAGCGGTTGCCACGGCATGGACCGAGCCTAGGGACGGGGTGTGACGATCACGGTCGCGACACCACTCGGTCGGCCACCCGCAGGACGAGGTCCGGGTGGGCGCCGGCGGGCAACCCGGCGGCGCTGGTCAGGACGGTCTGGCCGGCGGGAAGGTGGTGCAGCAGAGCGGCGCTGCGATCCCCGTCGAGCTCAGAGAACACGTCGTCGAGCACGAGGATCGGCGGGGCGCCGGTAGCGGAGGTGACGACATGATGCGCGGCCAGACGGAGTGCCAGTGCCAGTGATCGCTGCTCGCCCTGCGAGGCGTGCGTGCGCGAGGGCAGCCCGTCGAGGGTGAGGAGCATCTCGTCGCGGTGCGGTCCGACGAGTGAGACGCCACGGCGGATCTCGTCCTTGCGCACATCGGCCAACGCGGCGGCCAGACCGGACACGCGCCACGGTGCCTCGTAACGAACCGCCACCTGCACGTCACGCCCGGCGACCTCGACGTACGTGCGTGACAACACCGGGCCGAGTTCGTCGATCAACGCCGACCGTTCGGCGGCCAGGCGCTCGGCCACGTCCACGAACTTCGTGTCCCACACCGACAACGTCGACTCGATCTCCGGAGTCAGTCGTCCACCGGACTGCTTGAGGAGGGTGTTGCGCTGGCGCAGGATGCGCTCGAGATCGGATCGCAATGGATCCAACGACGGCCGACGGGAGACGAGGACGTCGTCGAGGTAGTCACGCCGTCCTGCCGGACCGCCCTTGATCAGTTCGAGATCGTCGGGAGCGAACACGACCACCCGGAGCGCACCGAGGAGGTCACGGGTGCGCGCCAGACGCTGACGGTTCACCAGCACCCGGCCCCGACCGGCGGCCCGGATCTCGGCCTCGATGAGCAGGGCCCGACCCTCCCGTTCGCCCTCAGCGCGCAGGATGGCGACTTCGGCCCCGGACCGCACCAGGGCCTCGTTGGGGGCGCCCCGGAACGAGGAGAGTGTTGCGAGATAGGCGATGGCCTCGACCAGGTTCGTCTTCCCCTCGCCATTGGCCCCGACCAGGGCGGTGAGCCCCGGTGCGAACTCGATCTCGGCCGCGGCATACGACCGGAAGTCGGTGAGCCAGAGCCGATCGAGGCGCACGTCAGTTGCGGATCGGCATCAGCAGGTAGAGGAAGTCGTCGGCCCCGACGCCCCGGATGAGGACCGGGCTGTTGGGCTTGGCGATCTCGATGGTGACCTCGTCGGTGGGAGCCGACTCGATCCCGGTGCGCAGGTATTCGGCGTTGAAGGCGATCTCGAGGGTCTCACCTTCGTGCCGTGCCTCCACGACCTCGTCGGCCTTGCCAACGTCGAAGCTCTCGGCCACCAGTTCGACCGTGTCGGCCGTGATCACCAACCGCACCTTCTTCGAATCCTTCACGTCCTTCGACAGCAGACCCACCCGGCGCAGCGCGTCGAGGAAGGATTCCTTCTCCAGCGTGAGTCGGTTGGGATGCGAATCGGGTGTCTTGGGCAGCAGGTTCTCGTACTCGGGGAACTTGCCATCCAACAGCGGCGTGATGAGGCGAACACCATCCACCTCGAAGGCCTCGTTGTGCTCCCCCACCCGCACAGTGACCGTCTCCGCCGCCGACGAGAGACGACCGAGCTCCTTCAGCGCGGTGGCCGGGACGATGACCCTGCGGTCACCTGACAGCAGCGAAGTACCAGCCAGATCACGTATGGCCAGCCGATAGGTGTCGGTGGCCACGAGCCGGATCCCGTCCCCGTGAGCGGCCAACGACACACCCGTGAGTTCGGACTTGCGGGAATCGTCCATGCTGGCGGCGGGCACGACCTGGGCGATGGCATCCCGCAGCAGTGCGGCATCGAGCGTGACGGCGTCACCTTGGGGTTCGGCGATCACCGGATAGTCGGTGGCGATGGTCTTCACCGCGAACTTGGATCGACTGGATCCGATCCGCACCTCGTTCTCGTCGGCCTCGATGGTGACGGCGCCCTCGGGCAGGCTGCGCACGATGTCGCCGAACAGGGCCGAAGGCACCAGACACCGACCGTCCCGTGAACCGGAGACCTCGACGGTGGCGATGACGGTCAGGTAGCCGTCCGAGCCGGTCACCGTGAGCTGGTCGCCGACCAGGCGGAGATCGAGACCAGTGAGAGCCAGGTAACCGGAGCTGCGAGGTGTCACGCCGCGGCGGGCAGCTCCCACGATCTCGACCAGGGGATCCCGTTCACACCGGAACTTCATGGTCGCTCACCTTCCTGTCCGTCGCCGGACTGTTGTTGTTCAACAAGAAAGAGATCTTGATAGCAGTAGTGATAAGGGCTGTGGATTGTGGAGAACACGGTGTTCTGCCTGCTGAGGCGATATTTCGTCCTCCCGCCGATGTCCACAGCGCTCCACAGTTCGAAGTGGGTGAACACACGCGCGGGGGATCATTCGGCTCATGTCCACCGCGCGTGCACTGGGTCGCGCGACCCAGTCCACCGGGTTGTCCACCGCACGTCCGTACGAGGATCCGCGCTGGTGTTCGTTGATGGACCCTGATGGTCGTCATCAGCCGTTGCGCAGACGCTGGGTGAGTTCGGTGACCTGGTCGTAGATCTGGCGACGCTCCTTCATCAGTGTGCCGATCTTGTCGACCGCATGGATGACCGTGGTGTGGTCGCGACCGCCGAACTCGCGGGCGATGGCCGGATAGCTGAGATCGGTGAGTTCCCGCATCACGTACATCCCGATCTGGCGGGCGGTGACCAAGGGCCGCCGCCGGCTCTGACCCCGGATCTCGTCCACCGTGAAGTCGAACATGTCGGCGGTGAGTTCGAGGATCAACGACGGGGTGATCGGCCGGGGCTGGTTGTCACCCAGGATGTCACCCAACACCCCCTCGGCCAGGTCGACCGTGAGCGGATTGCCGGTGAGGCTGGCGAAGGCACACACCCGGATGAGGGCGCCCTCGAGTTCACGGATGTTGTTGGTGATGTTGGAGGCGATGAACTCCAGCACATCGGCCGACGGGTTGATCGGTTCCCGTTCGGACTTCTTCCTGAGGATGGCCAGACGGGTCTCGAGTTCGGGTGGATTGATCTCGGTGATCAGTCCCATCTTGAACCGGCTCCGGAGGCGGTCCTCGAGGGTCGAGATGGCATCGGGGGGACGATCGGAGGACAGCACGATCTGACGATTGGCCTGGTAGAGCGACTCGAAGGTGTGGAACAGCTCCTCCTGCAGACCCTCCTTGCCCTCGATGAACTGGATGTCGTCGAGCAGGAGGACGTCGACCTCGCGGTAGCGCTTCTTGAAATCAGCCATCGTGGCCTGGCGGATGGCCTCGACGTACTGGTTGAGGAACTGCTCGGTGGAGACGTACCGGACCTGGAAACCCGGGTAGATCTCGCGGACGTAGTTGGCGATGGCCTGGAGGAGGTGGGTCTTGCCCAGACCGGCGTCGCCGTAGATGAACAACGGGTTGTAGGCCCGGGCCGGGGTCTCGGCCACGCTGAGGGCAGCGGCATGGGCGAACCGGTTCGACGTGCCGGTCACGAAGGCCTCGAAGGTGTACCGGGGATTGACGGGCAGGCCCATCGCGGCGTCCACGGTGGCGCCCAGCCCGGTCCCCAGCGGCGTCGGTGTGGTCAGGAGTTCCTCGGGTGTGTCGGGGATGTCCCGGGAGAGGTCCATCGTCGGGTCACCCATGGCTCCGAGCAGCCCGGCCTCAGCGGTGCGGACCTCGAGCCGGAGGGTGAAGCCCGCGGCACCGATGTCACCGAGGGCACCGGCCACCAGCGTGAGGTAGCGGCCCTCGATCCTCTCCTTCACGACCGTGGAGGGAACGGCCAGCAACAGGGTGGATTCGTCGAGGCCGACCGGGGTGACCATGGAGAACGTGGTGTGCCAGACGACATCGGACACCTGTTCGCGCAGGGACAGCGCACACGCTGTCCACAGCTGCTCTGCCTGTTCCACCTGCACGGAGACCCCCGACCACGGGCTTGGTTCCACAACGACGTCCACACGTGTGGAAAACCCTGACCGGCCCCCATCGAGGCAGGCCGGTGCCGAGCACTCCACCCGTGCCCGCCCGGGCCGAGCCCTGTGGACGGGCGCGGGACCGTAGCACGGCGGTCGTGTTGCCGCATCCGGCGTCGACCCTCTACCGTGGCCCTTCGCACCGGTGCCTGGCAGCGTCCCTGTGACGCTCGGGATCAGCACCGGATCCGTCCTGTTCCCTCGAAGAACGTCGTCCCGACAACTGTTCCTGTCGGGTCGCCGTGGAGGCCCCCGTGAAGCGCACGTTCCAGCCCAACAACCGTCGCCGAGCCAAGAAGCACGGCTTCCGGGCCCGCATGTCCACCCGTGCCGGCCGCAATGTCCTGCGGTCGCGTCGCCTCAAGGGCCGTCGACGTCTGTCGGCCTGATCTGGCGCATCCGTGATCGCCGCACCTTCCAGGAGTTGCGGCGTCATGGTCGTCGGGTCCGCAGTGGTGCCGTGACGGTGACCGTGCTCCTCTCCCCCTCCCCCTCCACCGAGCCCCCTCGGGTGGCCTTCGCCGTCCCCCGGTCGGTCGGCCCCGCCGTGGTGCGGAACCGCCTGCGGCGGCGGATCCGGGCCCATCTGGGCGAGGTTCGTCGGTCGAGCCCGGAGCGACTGTCGGCCGGCGCGTGGCTGGTGGCCCTGTCCCCGTCGGCGGCGGACGTACCGGCCGAGGCATTGTTGGCCGACGTCGATCGGTGTCTCGACCGCTGTGGCGCC
>JBJTGD010000057.1:0-2216 GCA_046093735.1 Acidimicrobiia bacterium
CGACAGCACCGACCCCGAGGCACTGCGCCGTCGTCTGGCCGAGGGGCCCGTCACCGTCTACGCCGGGTTCGATCCCACCGCCGACAGCCTGCACGTCGGCAATCTGGTGCCGCTGCTGCTGCTGCGCCGGTTCCAGGAGGCCGGTCATCGACCGGTGGCCCTCGCCGGCGGCGCCACCGGCATGATCGGCGACCCGGGCGGGCGCTCGACCGAGCGGAACCTGCTCGATGCCGCCACCCTCGACGCCAACCTCGCCGCCATCGTGCCGCAACTCGAGATGCTGCTGGATTTCGCCCCGGGCCCGACCTGCGCCCTGTTGGTCGACAACCGCCAGTGGACCGAACCCATCGGCGTGCTGGAGTTCCTCCGGGACGTGGGCAAGCACGTGACGGTGAATGCGATGTTGGCCAAGGAGTCGGTGCGCAGTCGGGTGGAGTCCGAGTCGGGGATCTCCTACACCGAGTTCTCCTACATGCTCCTGCAGGCCAACGACTATCGCCATCTGCACGCCGCCCATGGGGTCGAACTGCAGGTCGGGGGATCGGACCAGTGGGGCAACATCACCGCCGGTATCGACCTCATCCGTCGCACCGATGGGGCCCATGTGCACGGGCTCACCGTTCCGCTGGTGACCCGGGCCGACGGACAGAAGTTCGGCAAGTCGGTCGACGGTGCCGTGTGGCTGTCGGCCGAACGTACGACCCCGTACGCCTTCTACCAGTACTTCGTGAATGTCGACGACCGTGACGTGGAGCAGTTCCTGCTCCAGTTGACGCTGCTGGGCCTCGACGAGATCGCGGCGGTCATGGCCGCCCACGGCGCCGATCCCGGGGCGCGGTCGGCGCAGCGGCGCCTGGCCCTCGAGGTGACGACCCTCGTCCACGGGGGAGAGGTGGCGGCGCAGGCGGCATCGGCGTCGACCGGCTTCACCCGCACGGTCGACGATCTCGAGCAGTCCGACTGGTTGGAGCTGGCCGCCAGCCTGCCGGTGCTCGAGATCGACGACGCCGATCTCGGGACCGAGCTGGTGGTGGTGCTGTCGGCCGCCGGCGCCATCGGCTCCCGCAGCGAGGGCCGTCGACTGGTGGCCCAGGGCGGGCTGACCCTCAACGACGTGCCCGTCACCGAGGGGCAGACGGTGGCGGCCTCGGATTTCCGGGGCGAGGGATGGGCCATGGTCCGCCGGGGCAAGAAGCACCGGTTCGTGCTCCGCCGCCGGCGCTGCTCCCCGGAGTCGATCCCCGGAGCTGATCCTCGCCGACGAGACTTCTCGAGATTTCCTTCCCCCCGAGTTGCACCGGGGTAGGGGGACCTGTATGTTGCTGCTCCGCCTCCGCCGCAGCCCCTCGGGTCTGGCAGTGGATCCGGTGCGAGAAGCGCTCCGGGGCCGACATGATCGGTTCCGGGTCCCACATCGACCGGGGCGGACGCTCTACGACGAGTTCTGGCTGACGGCCCTGTGCCGCCGGTTCCCCTCGACCCGTGCGGTTCGCACGTGCTCCTTGAAAACGGAACAGAGGACGAAAAAGCCAGTGCGGGCGATCACCGCTACGGCTCCCTTCGGCTACTGCCCCTCGGGCATCTCCGGCTTCGGCCGGGGACGTGCGGGATGGCGGGGAGGGAGTACGGGTCGTGGTCGTTCACCATGCAATTCCGGCACCTTCGGGTGCCACGTCGGGACATCAGTGGAGCGAGCCGCTCCCGTCCCGGCTCTCCGATCGCAACCGACCCTCCCGGGCGGCAAATCCGGGTTGGTCGGCCATGATCTCGATGGAGAGTTTGATCCTGGCTCAGGACGAACGCTGGCGGCGTGCCTAACACATGCAAGTCGAGCGGGGTCCATCCGGTGGCAACACCGGTGAAGACCTAGCGGCGAACGGGTGAGTAACACGTGAGAAACCTGCCCCGAACTTCGGGATAACACGGGGAAACCCGTGCTAATACCGAATACCCTCTTCCGGTCGCATGGCCGGATGCGGAAAGATTCATCGGTTCGGGAGGGTCTCGCGGCCTATCAGCTAGTTGGCGGGGTAACGGCCCACCAAGGCATCGACGGGTAGCTGGTCTGAGAGGACGATCAGCCACACTGGGACTGAGACACGGCCCAGACTCCTACGGGAGGCAGCAGTGGGGAATCTTGCGCAATGGGCGAAAGCCTGACGCAGCAACGCCGCGTGCGGGATGAAGGCCTTCGGGTTGTAAACCGCTTTCAGCAG
>JBJTGD010000058.1:0-6511 GCA_046093735.1 Acidimicrobiia bacterium
GTCGGCCGTAGCCGACCCGCTCGGAGCCTTCGATGAACTTCTCCCGCTCCTTCGCGAGCAACGCGCGGTCCTTCTTGCCGCACGCCTTCCGCAGGTTGTCCGCCTCGGCGAGGCTGTAGCCGGCGAACCGCTGGGCGATCCGCATCATGGCTTCCTGGTAGATCATCAGGCCGTACGTGTCGGCGAGGATCTCCTCGGCGTCGGGGTGCAGGTAGGTGGTCGACTTCCGACCGTTCTTCCGGTCGGCGTAGTCGTTGTGCATGTTGGCGGCCATCGGACCGGGTCGGTACAGCGCCACGAGCGCGGCCACGTCCTCGAACGAGGTCGGCGCCAGCGAACGCATGAGCGAACGCATCGGCCCGCCCTCCAACTGGAACACACCGATGGAGTTCCCGTCGCGCAACATCTGCAGGGTGAGGTCGTCATCGAGCGGGATGTCGTCGATGTCGAGATCGATGCCCTTGACCCGGAGCATCTCCACGGTGTCCGTGATCACGTCGAGGTTGCGCAGGCCGAGGAAGTCCATCTTCAACAGGCCCAGTTCCTCGACGCCGTGCATCTCGTACTGGGTGACGACGGGTGCCGACTCCGGGTCGGTGCCCGACTCGGGCTTGCGCTGGATGGGCAGATAGTCGGTGAGGGGCTCCTTGGTGATCACCACCGCGGCGGCGTGGATGCCGTCCTGGCGTCGCAGGCCCTCGAGTCCACGCGCCACGTCGATCACCTGACGGGCGTCGTCGTCGGTGGCGTACATCTCCCGCAACTCGGCCGCCATCTTGTAGCCATCGATGTACTTGGGATGCTCGTCGAGACAGGCGTGGAGAGGGGTGTCGCGACCCATGACCAGCGGGGGCATGGCCTTGGCCACCTTGTCGCCCACCGCGTAGGGGTAGCCCAGCACACGGGCGGCATCGCGCACCGCGGCCCGGGCCTTGATGGTGGAGAAGGTGACGATCTGGGCCACATGATCTCGCCCGTACTTCTCGGCGGCGTACCTGATCATCTCGTCCCGGAACCGCGAGTCGAAGTCCATGTCGATGTCGGGCATCGAGATGCGACTGGGGTTGAGGAACCGCTCGAACAGCAGGTCGTACTCGATCGGATCGAGATCGGTGATGCGCAGGGTGTAGGCCACCGCACAGCCAGCGGCCGATCCGCGACCCGGCCCGACTCGGATCCCATTGTCCCGGGCGTGCTTGATGAGGTCCCACACGATGAGGAAGTACGACGAGAACCCCATGTCGGCGATGACCTGCAACTCGTAGACGAGCCGGTCGACGACGTGATCCGGAACCGGGTCCCCCCATCGCTCCCGAGCGCCTTCCATGGCCAGATGTCGCAGGTACCCGGCGTCGTCGTCGAAGCCCTCGGGCAGGGGGAAGTTCGGAAGTTGCGGGTTGCCGAACTCGATCTCCACGTCACAGCGCTCGGCGATCCACAGCGTGTTGTCGCAGGCCTCCGGCACCTCGTGGAACAACCACCGCATCTCGGCTGCACTCTTCAGGTAGTGCTCGTCCCCGTGGAACTTGAAGCGGTCGGGATCACTCATCAACGAACCCGTCTGCACGCACAGCAACGCGTCGTGGGAGACGGCATCGTGACGATGCACGTAATGACTGTCGTTGGTGGCCACCAACGGTGCCTGCAGTCGGCGGGCGATCTCCAGCAACTGCGGATTCGTGGACTTCTGCTCGGGGATCCCGTGATCCTGGAGTTCGATGAAGAAGTTGTCGCGCCCGAAGATGTCCTGCAGTCGAGCGGCCTTGGCCAGCGCGCCGGCCTCGTCGCCCTGCAACAGCGCCTGCAGCACCTGTCCGCCGAGACACCCGCTGGTGACGATGAGTCCTTCGTGGTGCTCTTCGAGCAACTCCCAGTCGATCTTGGGCTTCATGTAGTAGCCCTCGAGGAAGGCCCGACTCGACAACTGGATGAGGTTCCGGTAGCCGGTTGCGTTCTCGGCCAGCGCGGTGAGGTGGTAGTAGGCCTTGCGTCCGCCCTCCGCCTCACCCCCGGAGTCGTCGATGCGACCGCGACGCGTCGGTCGCTCGGTGCGGTGGTCGTAGGCCTGGTAGAGCTCGGAACCGATGATCGGCTTGATGCCGTTGTCCTTGGCCGCCTTGTAGAAGTCGAGGACGCCGTACATGTTCCCGTGGTCGGTGATCCCCACCGCCGGCTGACCGTCGGCCGCAGCCGCCGCCACCACCTCGGCGACTCGCGCCGCCCCATCGAGCATCGAGAACTCGGTGTGGAGATGGAGGTGGGTGAACGAGTCGGGCACCGGGGCTCCGGACGGGACGAGTGATCGGGGCCACCCGTCTTCGGGCGCCTTCCGGACCGGAGGGCGCCACCTCGACGAATGACACGGCTGTGATTCGGACTCTATCCCTCGGGCCTGCGGCCGTGCCCAGGTCCCCCGCCGGGCCCGACCGCCGCCCTACTGTTGGCCCCACCGCCAACGGGAGGCACCATGACCGACACCACCGACGACCGCTCCGCACTCGATCTCCTGCGCAGTTCGCGCATCACCTCGTACGGCTTCGGGCTGCTGAGCCTGATCGCCGGCATCGTCCTCGTCGCCTGGCCGGACCGCTCGGTCGTGGTCGTGGCCCGGGTGATCGGCATCCTGTTCATCGTCAGCGGCTTCGGCCAGGCCGCCGAGGCCCTCACCACCCATCGCAAGGGTTCCTACTGGGGACTAATGCTGCTGCGGGGCCTCATCAACCTGGGCATCGGTATCGCCCTGCTGTTCATCCCCGAGAAGTCGACCAGCGTGGTGGTGTGGCTCATCGCCCTCGACTTCCTGATCACCGGCGCTCTGGCCCTGATCGTCACCTTCATCATCCCCAAGGGCATGGGCCGAGGCTCGATGTTCATCCAGGGACTCATCGGCGTCGTCCTCGCCTTCGTCATCTGGGGCATCGGCGCCGATCAGGTCAAGGACATCGCCGCCGTCGTGATCGGCATCGTCCTCATCGTGCTCGGACTGCTGTTCCTCGCCGCCGGATGGCAGTTGTCGAAGGCGGCCCGGGAACTCGACCGGCGCTGAGGTTCCAGAGGTTCGTCTCAGAGGTAGGTCCCGGGTCGGTCCTCGCCCGATCCGGGACCGGCACCGGGACCGGGCCGACCTGCGCCCGGCGGGAGTTGGCCCCGCATGTTCTCCAGTTGCTGGCGGGCGGCCATCTGCTGCGCGAAGAGCGTGGCCTGGATGCCGTGGAACAGGCCCTCGAGCCACCCCACCAACTGGGCCTGGGCCACGCGCAACTCGACTTCGGTCGGCGTGCCCTCGTCGGAGAACGGGAAGGCCAACCGCTGGAGTTCGTCGCGCAGATCGGGTGACAACGCCGAGCCCAGCTCCTCGATCGACGTGTCGTAGATGGCCCGCAGTCGCTGACGCGACGGCACGTCGAGCTCGGTGGTGCGCACTTCGTCGAGCAGCTGCTTGATCATCGACCCGACCCGCATCACCTTGGCTGGTTCCGACACAAACTCGCGCTCGTCGGCACCATCGATCGCCTCGGTGTCACCGTCGCCGGGCAGGATCAGTTCGGCGCGCTCGGGGGCCGACCCGGGGTCACTCATGTCCTCGCTCCTCTCCGGATCGTGATCCGGTCAGTGCTGTCGTCCGCCGACGGCGGCCAACAACGGTACGTACATCTCGTCGGCGGTCAACGAACCATGACGCGCCACCAGTCGGATCGACCCACCATCGGCGGGATCGACGAAGGCCGCGGTGTCGCGGGGCACCAGCGCCACATCACCCAGACGGGCGAGGGCGGCGTCGGTCACGCGCCGGCCGAGCCACCCCTCGTCGACCACCTGCTCGCGGGTGACGACCCACGCCCGGTCGGAATGCCGGGCGGCCGCCTCCTCGTGCAGGCCCCGGGCCCGGCCGGGTCGGGCGTGCAACCACCGGAAGCGACCCTCCCCCGACTGCGGATCGACATGGGACAGCACCGCCGGATCGGGCTCCACCAGATCGTCGGCCACGTCCACCTGTCCGTGATCGGAGGTGACCACCAGCACCGCCCCGTCGGGCAGCACCGCCCGCAGCTCGGCCACCAACCGATCGGCCGCGGCCACCTCGGCGTCGTAGTGCACGCCCAGACCGAACTCGTGGGCGATCTTGTCGATGCCGTCGTAGTAGGCGTACACGAACGGCTCGTTGCGACGCAGTGCATCGTCCACCTCGACCACGATCGACGACGCCACCCGCCAACCGCGCAGACGGGTGCGATCGAGATGGGCGCGGGTGAATCCGGTGTCGGCGAACTCGGAGCGGGTGATCACCACTGGACGCTGACCAAGGAACGGATCGTTGGCCTGGATCGACGCCGGAGGGATCGTGGTGCGCGCGTCGCGTCCGTCGACCGACCATCGCAGCACGTTGAGCACCGAACGGCCGACGGCCATGCGGTAGCCGATGACGCCGTGCTCACCGGGCGCCATCCCGGTGGCGATCGAGGTGAGCGCCGTGGCCGTCGTCGAGGGCGCCACCGTGGTGATGGCTCGACCGTCCATCGATGCCATGGTGGGTGCCAACATCGTCCGGTCGCACAACTGGTTCCACCCCAGCCCGTCGAGCACGAGGAGCACGACCTGCTCCGCGCCGAGAACGCACTCGGGGAGGAACGCTGGCCAGTCGTCGGTGGGGTCGACGAGGGGGGCCATGAGCCTCGACACACACGCACCGTCGTGCTCGGGGAGGATGGGCTCCTCAGAGTTCGATGGTCGACGTTCCACTCAGGATCCTCCGCCAGACACGGTAGTGGGAGGCGTCACCGATCGGACCTCCGGCGCGTCACCTACGATGCCGAACGTGAAGGTCTCCACCCGCGGTGACTACGCCAGTCGGGCGCTGCTGTCACTGGCGCTGCACGGTGACGAAGGTGGACCGACCTCGGTGCGAGACATCGCCGAGCGGACCGGACTCCCCCAGCCCTATCTCGAGCAGATCCTGCTGGCACTGAAGGGTGCGGGCCTCGTGCGCTCCAAGCGCGGCGTGGGCGGCGGCTACGTCCTGGCCCGACGACCGTCCGAGATCAGCCTGTCGGACATCGTGAGCGCCGTCGACGGTCCGATCGTGGCCGGCGACTTCGGGCAGCCCCACACCGACGGCGCCTGCGACCACGAGGGGCAGTGCGTGCTGCTGGCCGTGTGGGACGACGTCGGCGAGCACATGCGCCGCTATCTGGAGGCCGCCACCCTGGCCGACATCGTGGCCATGGCGCGCGGCGCCGCCCGCTGGCCCGCCGAGGTCGAATCGGCGGCCACGGTCACGCCTCCGTGGGCCTCGGGTCCCTGAGTCGGTCGAGCACGGCGCGCAGATCGGCGGGCAGGGGCGACTCGAAACGGAGCGCCTCTTCGAGCAGCGGATGCTCCAGGGCCAGTTCGGCCGAGTGCAGGAACGTGCGCGGCGTGGCGATGGCCGGGCGCGCCCCGCGATAGCGCTCGTCACCCACCACTGCGTGACCGATCGCCGCCATGTGCACGCGGATCTGGTGGGTGCGCCCGGTCTCCAGTTCGCACTCCAACAACGCGGTGGGCACCGGCTCGGCGAACGATTCGAGAACCGTGTAGCGGGTCCGGGCCTCGCGACCGTTGGCGCTCACCACCATCCGGGTCGGCTCGCGGGTCGAGCGGCCGATCGGGGCGTCGACCATCCCGCTGGTCGATTCGGGCACACCCCACACCAGGGTCAGGTACCGACGCTCGACCTCATGCGCCGCCATCATCGCCGACAGTCGGGCGTGGGCTTCGGTCGTCCGCGCCACCAGCATCAGACCCGACGTGTCCTTGTCGAGGCGATGCACGATGCCCGGTCGGTCGTGCTCGCCCACCTCGGCGATCTCCGGAAAGCGGGCCACGAGCCCGTGCACCAGGGTGCCGGTGGCGTGACCCGCCCCCGGATGCACCACCAGACCCGCCGGCTTGTCGATCACCAACAGGTGTTCGTCGACGAACACGACGGGGACCTCGATATCGGGTTCTCCCACCACCCCGGTCGGCCCGGGGTCGGGATCGGCGGACAGCGCCACCACATCACCCTCGGTCACCCGATGGGAGCGGCTGCGCACGGGCACGCCGTTGCACGTCACCAAACCATCGGCCAGCCATTCCGCCACCCGGGCGCGACTGGCACCGGTGATCATGGCGATCGTGCGGTCGATGCGTTCACCGGCCAGCGACGCAGGTACGACCTCCTCCACCGCCACCTCAACCCCCGGAGGCGTCGTCGGGCGCGCGCAGCATCGTCACGATGAGGAGGATGGCACCGCACACCACTCCGATGTCGGCGATGTTGAACACGGGCCACCATTGGAGATCGATGAAGTCGACCACCCCGCCACCGAAGAATCCGTCGTCGGAGCGGAACGCTCGATCGAGCACATTCCCGACCGCCCCGCCGACGATGAGTCCGAGGGCGACGGCACCGAGTCGGGTGCGCACCGAGCGGCCCTGCCACACCAGCGCGCCCACGACGACGAGGGCCAGCAGTCCGATCCACATGCCC
>JBJTGD010000059.1:0-6923 GCA_046093735.1 Acidimicrobiia bacterium
GGAGCGCCAGACCGTATTCAGGGCAATGTTGGTTGGGGGGGGTGGGGCGGGGGCCGACTCAGGACCGACTCGGGAGCGTCAGCCGCCCACCACTAGCCTCGACGACTGTGAGCGACGGACCCGTCCGGGGCTCCGGGGCGCGGACGTACGCCATCCGCACCTACGGCTGCCAGATGAACGAGCACGATTCCGAGCGGATCGCCGGCCTGCTGGAGGCCGACGGTCTGGTGGCGGCCGACTCCGACACCGAGGCCGACGTCGTCGTGTTCAACACCTGCTGCATCCGGGAGAACGCCGACAACAAGTTCTACGGGCACCTTGGGCAGTTCAAGGCGCTCAAGGACGAGCGCCCCGACCTCGAGATCATGGTCAGCGGCTGTCTGGCCCAGAAGGACCGTGACCGCATCATGGAACGGGCGGGCCACGTCGATGTGGTCCTCGGCACCCACAACGTGCACCGGGCCGTCGACCTGCTGCACCAGTCGCGTCGGTCGGGGCCCGTCACCGAGATCTGGGACGAGGCTCTCGACGACGCCGCCACCTTCCCCTCGGCGTTGGCCGTGCGGCGGGAGGTGGACTGGTCGGCATGGGTCACCATCCAGGTGGGCTGTGACAACACGTGCGCCTACTGCATCGTGCCGGCCGTGCGCGGCCGCGAGATCAGCCGCCCGTTCGGCGAACTGATCGACGAGGTCGCCCGTCTCGCCGTCGACGGCGTACGCGAGATCACGCTGTTGGGCCAGAACGTCAACTCCTACGGCCGTGACCTCACCACGGCTCGCCGCGCCCTCGAGCCCTCGGTCGATGACGTCACCATCGCCGGGCAACTGTGGTCGGCCGACGGCGATCGTCGGGCGCGCCCGCTGTTCGCCGATCTGTTGCGCGCCGTGGCCGCCGTCGACGGCATCGAGCGCGTGCGCGTCACCAGTCCGCATCCCAAGGATCTGCGCGACGACACCATCGCCGCCATGGCCGCCGCCGAAGGCGTCTGTCCGCATCTGCACTTCCCCCTGCAGTCGGGGAGTGATCGCGTCCTCGCCGCCATGCACCGCGGGTACACCGCCGATCGCTACCTGGCCAAGCTCGCGGCGGCGCGCGCCGCCATCGACGACCTGGCCGTGACCACCGACATCATCGTGGGATTCCCGGGCGAGACCGATGCCGACTTCGCCGACACCCTCGAGGTGGTGGCGGCGGCGCAGTACGACTCGGCCTACACCTTCATCTTCTCGCCCCGTGAGGGCACCGAGGCCGCCGTCATGGTCGATCGGTTCTGCGACCCGGCCGTGGTGGCCGAACGGTTCGAGCGCCTGCGGGTCGTGGTGGAACGCTCGGCGCTGGCCCGTCACCGGGCCCGTATCGGCCGGACCGAGACGGTGGTGATCGAGGGCCCGTCCAAGCGCGACGCGTCGATGACCACGGGCCGCACCGTGCAGAACAAGCTCGTCCACTTCCCTTCGGACCGTCCGTTGCGTCCGGGTTCCACGGCTGCGGTCGAGGTCGTCGATGCCGGACCGCACTTCCTACGCGGTCGCCTGGTCGAAGTGCTGTCGGCGCCACGCCATCGCACACGCCTCGCCGTCACGGCCGGGTGAGCGACCGCTTCCGCCCGGGCCCGCGTCATCTGGCGCTGGTGGGGCCGACGGCATCGGGCAAGTCGGCGCTGGCGCTGGAGCTGGCCCGACGCCATTCCGATGTGGAGATCGTGACGGTCGATTCGATGCAGGTGTACCGGGGGATGGACATCGGAACGGCCAAGCCCACGGTCGCGGAGCGGGCCGAGGTGCCTCATTATCTGTTGGACGTGTGCGGCCCGGAGGAGAACTACACGGTGGCCCGTTACCAGCGGGAGTGTCTTGCCGTGCTGGCCGAGATCGAGGCGCGGGGTCGACGGGCGCTGCTGGTGGGTGGGACCGGCCTGTACCTGCAGTCGGTGGTCGACGATCTCGACATCCCCGGTCGCTATCCGAAGGTGCGCGCCGATCTGGACGGCGAGTCCGACGAGTCGCTCTTCGCCACGCTGTTGCGACTCGACCCCGTGGCCGCCGGTCGGATCGAACCGTCGAACCGCCGCCGCACCCTGCGCGCCCTGGAGGTGACCATCGGGTCGGGCCGACCGTTCTCGTCGTTCGGTCCCGGCCTCACCCACTTCGCGGCGCTGCCGTTCCCCGTGGTGGGCATTGATCTCGATCGTGCTGCCCTCGATCGGCGCATCGAAGTGCGCTACGCCGCCCAGATGGAGGCAGGGTTCCTCGACGAGGTGCGCAACCTGCTCGCGGCCCCCACCGGTCTGGGTCGCACGGCGCGTCAGGCCCTGGGGTACGCCGAGCTGGTCGAGCACCTCGACGACGGCACCCCGCTCGATGAGGCCCTCGACCACGCCGTGCGCCGCACCCGACGCTTCGCCCGCCGCCAGCAACGCTGGTTCCACCGCGATTCACGTATCCGGTGGATCGACGCCGAGGGATCGAACCCACTCGCCGAACTCTCCCGATCGCTGGTTGACTGACCGGTGATGCGTCTCACCAAGCACCACGGTCTCGGCAACGACTTCCTCGTCGCCCTCGAAGAGGACAACGGTCCGCTCGTCGCCGACGCGTCGTTGGCGCGGCGCCTTTGCGATCGCCGCCGCGGTCTGGGGGCCGACGGTTTCATCATCGGAGCCCGACCAGCCCCCGGTGCGCGCGCTGCCGATGGTCGCGCCATCGACGTCGTCTTCCATCTGTGGAACGCCGATGGCAGTCGGGCCGAGATGTCGGGCAATGGCATCCGGTGCCTCGGACAGGCGTTGGCCATGTCCCGCGACGAGCACACCGCCACCTATGTCGTGGCCACCGATGCCGGGCCTCGCCAACTCGTCGTCCATGACGATGCCGAGCACCGTCTGGCGTCGGTGAGCGTGTCGATGGGCGTGCTGGCCGATGGTCCGACCGTGCCGGCCGACGTCGCCGCCCGACTGGCCGACTGGCGCCATGCCACTGTCAACGTGGGCAATCCCCATCTGGTGGTGTGGGTGCCCGATCTGTCGGCGGTCGACCTGGTGGGCACCGGTTCGTGGATCGAGAGCCGGTTCGATGCCGGCATCAATGTGGAGTTCATCGCCACCACCGACGACGACGACGCCATCGACCTGCTGGTGTGGGAGCGCGGGGCCGGCGTCACCGAGGCCTGCGGCACCGGCGCCGTGGCTGCCGCCACCCGGGCCCACGACTGGGGACTGGTGGGCCGTGAGGTGCAGGTACGGATGCCCGGCGGTTCGGCCGCCGTGATCGTGGCGCCCACAGCGACCGACGAAGCCGTGCTCATCGGACCGGCCCAGCACATCGCCACCATCGAGTTCGACGATGACCGAGCGTGATCGCGCCCCGGGTCACCGGGGCGGGTTCGGCGAGTTCGGCGGCGAGAGCGCCGGCCTCATCGATCGATCGTTCCGGGAGCGGATCGTGCTGGTGGGTGTCACCGGTCCTCGCCAGGACGAACTCGACACCGAGCGCCATCTCGACGAGTTGGCGCTGCTCGTCGACACCGCCGGGGCCGATGCTGTCGCCCGTGTGATCCAGCGCCGCCACGCTCCCGATCCGGCCACCTACCTCGGCACCGGCAAGGTGGAGGAACTGCGGGGTCTGTGCGAGGCGGTCGATGCCGACACCGTGGTGTTCGACGACGAACTGTCGCCCGCTCAACAGCGCAACCTGGAGAAGGCCCTCGGTCGCACGGCGATCGACCGCACCGCCGTCATCCTCGACATCTTCGGACAGAACGCTCACAGCCTCGAAGGCAAGGCGCAGGTGGAACTGGCCCAGATCCGCTACCGACTGCCCCGGTTGCGCGGGCGCGGCACGCAGCTGTCGCGTCAGGGCGGTGGCATCGGGGCCCGGCAGGGCGGTGGTGAGACCCAGCTCGAGGTCGACCGCCGACGGTTGCTGCGCCGAATGCACAAGTTGGAGGAGGATCTGCGCGCCATAGATCGCGTTCGTCGCACGCAGGCTCGCGCCCGTCAGCGGTCGCGTCTGCATCGGGTGGCGATCGTCGGGTACACCAACGCCGGCAAGTCCACGCTGCTCAACCGCCTCACCGATGCCGGTGTGCTGGTGGAGGACCGGCTGTTCGCCACCCTCGACGCCACCACGCGCCGTCTCCAGTTGCCGGGCGGTGAGACGGTGCTGCTAACCGACACCGTGGGGTTCATCACCAAGTTGCCCACGCAACTGGTCGAGGCGTTCAAGTCGACTCTCGAAGTGGTGGTGGACGCCGATCTGCTCGTGCACGTCGTCGACGGTTCGGCCCCCGAGCCCGAGGAGAACATCGACGCCGTCGACCGGGTCCTGGTGGAGATCGGTGCCGCCGATGTGCCCCAGATGGTGGTGGTGAACAAGGTCGACCGCGATCGCGACAGCGCCAAGCGGGTGGTGGCCGATCATCCCGGGTCGGTGGCCATCTCGGCCCGCACGGGCGAGGGCATCGAGGCCATGTTGCGGACCCTGGCCGACCGAGTGCGAGGCATGGCCGAGGTGACCGAACTGTTGGTGCCGTTCGAGCGCGGCGATGTGCTCGCCGCTCTGCACCGGGAGGGCGAGGTGCTGGTGGAGGAGGCCACGGACGCCGGGATGCGGGTGCGGGCCCGACTCGATGCGGCCTCGACCGGGCAGTTCCGCACCTTCGTCGTGACCGGTCAGACTCTCGGGTGATGACCGAGGGATTCACACCGCCGCCCTATCCCTACGACCGACTCGATGCCTTCCGTCCCGTGGCCGCGGCCCACGACGGTGGGGTCGTCGACCTGTCGATCGGTGATCCCTGTGATGCACCGCCTCCGTCGGTGGTGCGAGCCCTCGCCGACTCCTCCAGCGAACGTTCCTATCCGGCGTCCATCGGCTTCCCCGCCTATCGCGACGCCGCCCGCGGGTGGATGGCGCGAGAACTCGGTGTCACCGTGGCCGCCGACGAACTGGCCGCGTGCATCGGCACCAAGGAGTTCGTGGCCGGGTTGCCCCACTGGTTGCGATTGCGCACTCCGGCGCGCGACACCGTGTTGTATCCGGCCATCAGTTACCCGTCCTATGCAATGGGGGCCGAGCTGGCCGGAGCGCGCGCCGTGCCCGTTCCTGTCACCGCCGACGGTCGCAGTGATCTCGACGCCATCGATCCGGCCGATGCGGCGAGGGCGCTGTGCCTGTGGGTGAACTCGCCCGGCAATCCCACCGGTGCCCTCGACGATCTCGGTGCGGCCGCAGCGTGGGGGAGAGCGCATGGCGTGCCGGTGATCTCCGACGAGTGCTACGTGGAGTTCACCTGGGACGGCGAGCGGCGCACGATCCTCGAGCACGGTCTCGACGGTGTACTCGCGGTGCACTCGCTCTCGAAGCGATCAAATCTGGCCGGTGTGCGCGCCGGGTTCTACGCCGGAGACGGTGACCTCGTGCACTACCTGTCGGAGTTGCGCAAGCACGCCGGATTCATGGTCCCCGGTCCGGTGCAGGCGGCGGCGATCGCCGCATGGGACGACCAGCAGCATGTCGATGAGCAGCGCGCCGTCTATCGCGAGCGTCTCGAGCGGATGCGCCAGGTCCTCTCCGGCATCGGTGTCGAGGCGCCGTTCCCCGGTGGAGCGTTCTACCTGTGGGCGCCGGCTCCCGACGGTGATGCGTGGGCGCTCGTCGACCGTCTGGCCCGTGACGGTGGCGCGCTCGTCTCGCCGGGAGAGTTCTACGGACCCGACGGCCGCGGTCATGTGCGCGTCGCCGTGGTGCAACCGCAGGATCGCCTCGACCTGGTGGCCCGGCGACTCTGCGTCGACTGACGGCATCGCTTGTAGCCTGCGCGCCATGACCGATCTGTCCGCCACCATCGACGAACTCTGGGCCAACCGCGACACGCTCGACGCCTCCGATGGCGACGCCGTGGCCGCGGTGCGCTCGGCCATCGCCCTGCTCGATTCCGGTGAGGCCCGGGTGGCCGAGCTCGGAGCCGACGGCGAACCGGTCGTCCACCAGTGGCTCAAGCACGCCATCCTCCTCTATTTCCGTCTGTCGCTGATGCAGACGATGGAACTGGCCCCCTTCGAGTACGCCGACAAGATCCCCCTCAAGTCCGACTTCCAGGCCGCCGGTGTGCGCGTCGTGCCGGGCGCATCGGCCCGCTACGGGTCGTTCCTCGATCGCGGCGTGGTGATGATGCCCAGCTACGTGAACATCGGCGCCCGGGTCGGGGCCAACACCATGGTGGACACGTGGGCCACCGTGGGGAGTTGCGCGCAGATCGGGGCCAACGTGCACCTGTCCGGTGGCGTGGGCATCGGTGGTGTGCTCGAGCCGCCGCAGGCCGCGCCCGTGATCATCGGCGACGAGGCGCTCATCGGCAGTCGGTGCATCGTGGCCGAGGGTGCGCGCGTCGGTGATGGTGCCGTGCTGGGTGCCGGATGCATCCTCACCGCCTCGATCCCCGTCATCGACGCCCAGACCGGTGAGGAACTCAGCCGCGGCGTCGTGCCCCCGTGGAGCGTGGCCGTGTCGGCCACCCGTCCTCGCACCTTCCCCGGTGGCGAGTTCGGTCTGCTCTGTGTGCTGGTGCTCAAGCGATTGGTGGAGGGCGAGCGTCACGACAAGGCGGCGCTCAACGACGTGCTGCGCGATCACGGCGCGGCGACCTGACATGCCCGCGGCGTCGGTCGACCTCCTGGCCCGCACGGCGGCGCTGGTCGACATCGCGTCTCCCAGTCGCGCCGAGGCACCGCTCGTCGACGTGCTCGAGTCCGAACTGCGCGCCCATCCCCACCTCGAGTTGACGCGGGTCGGTGACAACCTCGTGGCCCGCACCACGCTCGGTCGCCAGCAACGGATCGTGTTGGCCCCGACCCGGGCGCCGATGTTCACGTAGCTGGGCATCATCACCACGCCGCGATCGAGGAACGACCCGTAGCGGGC
>JBJTGD010000060.1:0-2730 GCA_046093735.1 Acidimicrobiia bacterium
TGTGGTTGATCTCGTAGGCGAAACGCCGACGACCCCACCGTTCGGTCTTGGCCACGGTGCCACCGCCGGCCTCGACGAGTGCGTTGACCGCCGCCAGTTGCGCGTTCACCGCAGTGTCCTCGACGTCGCCGTCGAAGATGATCATGAGTTCGTACGCCCGCATGGAGCGCCTCACCTCCCTCTGGATCCGGGCCGCCTCGACGGGAACCGGAGCCCCGAACGCTCGGGGCAGGGCTTGATTGGAACCGGCAACCTACCGGACCGGCCCCCTCCGGACCAAGTGCGGTGCGACCCGGGCCGTCGGACCGGCGAGTGCGACCGGCGACCTTGACCAACGACGAGGGGCGACGAGAGGCGATGCCGCCGGCCGACTCAGCAGGGATCGCCGAGGGAGACGAGCGCTCCGGGCACCAATCCCAGCCCGGGCGCCCGACCCCTGGGGACCTCGATGGCCATGGAGAACGGCCCGGGAGGGGGTACTGCCGCGCAGGTCGCGACCGACCCACCGACACAGGGTTCCATGTCACGCGTCCCCGACACCCGGCCGTCCCGCCCCACCCACACCAAAGTCAGGGGGAGAGGGGTGTCCTTCATCCAGAACGTCGCCTCCACCGGTGACTCGAAGACGAAGACCATGCCCGGGCGACCACCGAGGTCGGGATCGTCCACGCCCATCAACCCGCGACGCTGCAACTCGGGCGTGTCGGCCACCCAGACGCACTCGGTGAGCGGCGCCTGACCGTCACCGGTGACGGTGAGGGTGCGGCACCCGAACCCGTCGGCCTGCAGTTGCTGTTCAGTGCGCGTCGATTCCGACTCGTGCGAACCGCAACCGATGAGGAGAAGCGCGACCAGGACGACGACCGGCCCGGCCCGACGGATCATCGGTCAGTCGACGGGAGCCGTGCTGCCGTAGAGCCCGCGCAGAGAGGCCGGATCGTTACGCGTGGCGGAATAGCTCTCGGCGTCGGTGGGGAAGGCACCGGTACGCACGTCCTCGGCGAACCGACTGAGCCCGCGCACGGCGTCGGTGGACAACTCGGCGTAGCGACGCACGAACTTGGGTGTCACCCGCTCCTCGAGACCGAGGACGTCGTGGAAGACGAGCACCTGACCGTCGCAGCCGGCACCGGCGCCGATGCCGATGGTGGGGACGTCGACCGCGTCGGTGATCATCCGGCCGACCTCGTCGGGCACGCCTTCGATCACGATCGAGAAACACCCCGCCGCTTCCAGCGCCCGGGCGTCCTCGACCAGCGCCAGGGCTGCGTCCTGCCGGCGACCCTGCACCTTGAACCCGCCCATGGCGTTCACCGATTGTGGGGTGAGTCCGATGTGTCCCATCACCGGGATCTCCGCGTCGACGAGTGCTTCGATCATCGGCACTCGTTTGCGACCGCCCTCGACCTTGACGGCCTCGGCACCGGCCCGCACCAGCGTCGCCGCGTTGGTGACGGTGTCGGCCACCGACACGTGGTAACTGAGCCACGGCATGTCGGTCACCACGAGCGACGACGGCTTGGCCCGGGAGACGGCCGCCGTGTGATGGGCCATGTCGGCCACGGTCACCTGGAGCGTGTCGTCGTGGCCGAGCACGACCATCGCCACCGAGTCACCGACGAGGATGATGTCGATTCCGGCGGCATCGACCATCCGGGCGCTGGGCGCGTCGTAGGCGGTCACCATCACCAACGGGACATCCCCGCGCCGGACCTTGCGGCCCCGAACCGAGGGAACGGTCGATCGTGCGGCCATCGGAGCCTCCTGATCCGTCCAGCGCCCCACGGCTGCCGGCGGTGGACGAACGCTATCCGCGGCGCACGACCGCGACCAACACCGGTCACTCGCGTGCAGGACCGGGGATCGTGGTCGTCGACGTCGTGGTGGTCGAGGTCGTCGAGGACGTCGACGACGAGGTGGTCGAGGACGTCGTCGACGAGGTGGAACTGGTGGTCGACGATGACGTGGTCGTCGTCGTTCCCAGGTCGGCCGGGAGGTCGAAGGCGCACGGCCGTTCTCCCTTGGTGGCCACCGACATGTAGCGACGCCAGATGGTGGCCGGGAACGAGCCTCCGGTCACCGAGATCCCGTGCACGTTGCGCATGAAGGTGCCGTCCGGGTAGCCGACCCATACGGCGGTGGTCAACCGACACGTGTAGCCGACGAACCATGCATCCCGGTTGTTCTCCGTGGTCCCCGTCTTGCCCGCCGACGGCACCGGGATGCGCGAGCCCGTGGCGGTGCCACCCTCCACCACCTGATGCAGGACGTAGCCGACACCGGCGGCCACCTTGGGCTCGAGCACGCGCCGACGAGTCGGCCGGTAGTCGTACAGCACGTTCCCCTTGGCATCGGTGACCTTGGTGACGACCGTCGGTGCGATGTACTCGCCGCCCCGGGCCAGGGTTGAATAGGCCGACGCCATGTCGTACACCGACACCTCGCTGGTCCCGAGGGTCAGTGCCGGAACGGCACTCAGCGGCGCCGTGATGCCCATCTTGGTGGCGAGATCGGCCACGTTGCGCGGTCCGACGCGCAGCATCAACTGCGCGTAGGCCGTGTTCGACGACTGCATGGTGGCGGCCAGCAGATCGAGTTGTCCGAGCCCGGCGTCGGAGTAGTTCCCCACGCTCCAGTCACGCCCGCCGTCGGCGCGAGGGATGACGATGCGGGCCGGCGCATCGAACTGCTCGTGGATCGAGATGCCCTGTTTCACGGCCTCGGCCAGGG
>JBJTGD010000061.1:0-6133 GCA_046093735.1 Acidimicrobiia bacterium
GGTGGTTCTTCCTCCTGCTCGGGGCCTACGAGTTGACTTTCGCCGTGCTGATCGTCACCCGGCCCCGCCGCTGGTTGTGGGCCAGTGCGCTCGTCGTCGGAGTCGGACCGGTCGCTGGAGTCGGGTGGGGGCGAGCAGCGACAGCAGCGCCAGTGCGCCGATGGCCATCGAGATGACCGTGCAGACGATGTCGGGGGCCGAGGCGTCCTCGGTGCGCAGGGCCTCGGGACCGAAGGGGAGTCCGACGGTGCGGGAGACGACCCACACAGCGACCGATCCGACTCCGACGACGAGCGCACTGGCCCACAACCAGCGGCGGGGCCGGGTGACGATCAGCACGGCGAAAGTCAACTCGTAGGCCCCGAGCAGGAGGAAGAACCACCCGTGCGCCCAGTCCTCCGACAGATGATGGGGCGCGTAGCCGAAATGAACGGCGCCGACTGTGGCCGACAGCACTGCAGCCAGCCAGCGCACGGTGGTCGACGTGTCCGACCGTCCGGTGTCCGACTCGTTCGACTCGGTCTGTTCGGTGGTCTCCATCGCAGCCTCCTGGTCGGGATTCCGGTGCTCAGGGTCGGGGAAGGGGGATTTGAACCCCCGGCCTCCTGCTCCCAAAGCAGGCGCGCTGCCAAACTGCGCCATTCCCCGGCCTCGTCAGCGTAGCGGTCGGCCTCCGGTGCGAACCGACGCGCGCGTTCTCCGATGTGGGTGGCCCCGAGTGCCACCGGTACACTCGCCCGCCTGTGAGAGCAACCGTCGAGCCCCTCGAGGGCAACAAGGTCAAGTTGTCGGTCGAAGTCGATCAGCAGGAGTTCGAATCTGCCATCGACGCGGCCTTCAAGAAGATCGCACGGGAGGTCCGGATTCCGGGCTTCCGTCCGGGCAAGGCCCCCCGTCGAGTCATCGAGTCGCACATCGGCGCCGAAGCCGGTCGGGCCCAGGCCCTCAACGACGCGTTGCCCGGCTACTACTCAGAGGCCGTGGTGACCCACGAGGTCGACGTGATCGCCCCGCCCGAGATCGACATCACCGATCCGGGCCACGAGACCGGCGTCGTGAAGTTCGATGCCGTGGTGGAGATCCGTCCCACCGTGGCCATCACCGGTTACGCCGAAATCGCCGTGGAGATTCCTGCACCCGTCCCGGGTGACGAGGAGATCGACGTGCAGTTCGACCGGTTCCGCAACCAGTACGCCGAACTCGAGGTCGCCGAACGCGCCGCCGCCGACGGTGACTTCGTGACCATCGACATCGAGGGCAGTCAGTCCGGTGAGGTCCTCGAGGGCCTGGTGGCTTCGGCCTACTCCTACGCCGTCGGGTCCGGCGGCATCGTCCCCGAACTCGACGAGGCGCTCGTCGGCGCCTCGGCCGGCGACACCCTCTCGTTCGATGCCGAGCATCCCAACGGTGAGGACGAGGACCCCATTCACTTCGAGGTCACCGTGACCGAGGTGAAGGAGAAGGTCCTTCCCGAACTCGACGACGAGTTCGCGGCCAAGGCGTCGGAGTTCGCCACCGTCACCGAGTGGAGGGCCGATCTGGTCGACCGCATGACGCAGGTGCGTCGGGCGCAGTCCCAGCTGCTGGTGCGCGAGCGCGTCGGCGAGGCGCTCGCCGCGCTCGTCATCGACGATCTCCCCGAGCCGCTCATCGGCGCTGAGATGAACGAGCGGCTCCAGGACATGGCCATGCGTCTGCAGGCCCAGGGCCTCACGCTCGATCAGTGGCTGCAGTTCTCCGGCACCGATCCCGATCAGTTCGTGTCCGATCTGCGGGAGACCGCCGAACGCTCGGCCCGCGTCGATCTCGCCCTCCGGGCTGTGTCGCTGGCCGAGGGACTGGAGGTCGACGCCTCCGATCTCGACGCCGAGTTCGCCGAGGTGTCGTCACGGGTGGGGGAGGACATCGAGGTCGTCCGCTCCCGGTTGACCGACGGTGGGCACCTCCCGGTCCTGCGCAGCGACCTGGTGAAGCGCAAGGCCCTCGACTGGCTCACCGAGCGGGTGACCATCACCGATGACAATGGCACGACCATCGTGTTCTCCGAGCTGGCCATCGTCGACGAGGGCGAGCGTGGCGAGGACGGCGGGAACGAGGCGACGACCGACAGCGGGACCGACGAGGAAGGCGACACCCAGTGAACGGTGGACTCGGAGATCTCCGGATCTCGAACTACATCCCCAATCCGACCGTCATCTACGAGACCAGTCGAGGACAGACGATCACCGCCGATCTCTACTCGCGGTTGCTGAAGGAGAACATCATCTTCCTCGGCACCCCGATCGACGACACGGTCGCCAACCTGATCTGTGCCCAGTTGCTGCATCTCGAGTCCGAGAACCCGGATAAGGACATCAACATCTACATCAACAGCCCCGGTGGTGATGTCCTGGCCCTCATGGCCATCTACGACACCATGCAGTTCGTCAAGCCCGACATCATGACCATCTGCTTCGGACAGGCCGCCTCGGCGGCCGCGGTGCTGCTCGCCGCCGGCACCCCCGGGAAGCGTCTGGCCCTGCCCCACGCCCGGGTCCTGATCCATCAGCCCTACGCCGGCGCCCAGGGCCAGGCCACCGACATCGAACTCGCCGCCCGGGAGATCCTGCGGATCCGGACCCTCCTCGAGGAGGTCCTGTCCCACCACACAGGACAGCCCCAGGAGAAGATCCACCGGGACACCGACCGGGACTTTGTAATGTCTCCCGAGGAGGCGAAGGAGTACGGGATCATCGACGAGGTGATCTCCGTGCGAGAACTCGCCGACACCAGCGGCCCGATCACCGCGGTCCGCTGAATCCCGGTCCATCGATCCCCAGCCAGACGTAGAGCTCCCTCCGCCCGACCCCTCGGTCCGGCACCGAGGGCATGAAGGGAACTGACGTGGCGAAGTTCGGAGATGGTGGGGAACTGCTGAAGTGCAACTTCTGCGGGAAGTCGCAGAAGCAGGTCAAGAAGTTGATCGCCGGGCCGGGCGTGTACATCTGCGATGAGTGCATCGACCTGTGCAACGAGATCATCGAGGAGGAGCTGGCCGAGACCGGCGAGCTGGCGATCGAGGATCTGCCCAGGCCGGCTGAGATCTTCCAGTTCCTCGACGACTACATCGTCGGCCAGCAGCAGGCCAAGCGGATCCTGTCGGTCGCCGTCTACAACCACTACAAGCGCGTGCAGTACGGCGCCAGCAATCGTGACGACGTCGAACTGGCGAAGTCGAACATCCTGTTGCTCGGTCCCACGGGCTGTGGCAAGACACTGCTGGCCCAGACGCTGGCTCGGATGTTGAACGTGCCGTTCGCCATCGCCGATGCCACCGCCCTCACCGAGGCGGGCTACGTGGGTGAGGACGTCGAGAACATCCTCCTCAAGTTGATCCAGGCCGCCGACTACGACGTGAAGCGGGCCGAGACCGGGATCATCTACATCGACGAGATCGACAAGATCGCTCGCAAGGCCGAGAACCCTTCGATCACCCGTGACGTGTCCGGCGAGGGCGTGCAGCAGGCGTTGCTGAAGATCCTGGAAGGAACGACAGCCTCGGTTCCGCCGCAGGGTGGGCGCAAGCATCCCCACCAGGAGTTCATCCAGATCGACACCACCAACATCCTGTTCATCTGCGGAGGCGCCTTCGCCGGTATCGACAGGATCATCGAGAGCCGCATCGGTCGGAAGGGGATCGGCTTCTCGGCTGAACTGCGCGCCGATCGGCCGGATCCCAGCGCGCTGTACCCGAGCGTGCTCCCCGAGGACCTGCTCAAGTTCGGCCTGATCCCCGAGTTCATCGGCCGTCTCCCGGTGGTCGGCGCAGTGGAGAACCTCGACCGTGAGGCGCTCGTGCAGATCCTCGTTGAGCCCCGCAATGCGCTGGTCAAGCAGTACCGCAAGTTCTTCGAGTTCGAGGACGTGGAACTCGACTTCACCGACGACGCGCTGGCTGCCGTCGCCGACCAGGCGCTGAGCCGCGGCACCGGTGCGCGTGGTCTTCGGGCCATCCTCGAAGAGGTTCTCCTCGGGGTGATGTACGAGCTGCCGAGTCGCACCGACATCGCCCGAGTGGTGATCGACGCCGATGTCGTCATCGCCCGCACCGAACCGACCTTCGTGGGACGGTCCGACGCTCCGAGGACGACTCGTCCGCGTCGTGCCGCATCCTGACCGACCCGTCACCCGGTCGTCGTGAACCTGCGCGAGGCGTTGGCCTATCTCGATGATCACATCAACCTCGAGGCCCGGGCCGGTCTGATCCACGGTCTGTCGCTCGATCACATGCGGGCGCTGGTCGGTGTGCTCGCCGATCCGCAACGCTCGTACCCCGTCATCCATGTGACCGGAACCAACGGGAAGGGTTCGACCTCCCGGATGATCACGGAGTTGCTGCGTGCTTCGGGTCTGCGGGTGGGGACCTACTCCAGTCCGCATCTCGAACGCATCAACGAACGATTGTCGATCGATGCGCAGCCCATCGGCGATGACGAGCTGGCCGAGCTCATCACCGCCGTGGCGAGGGTGGAACCGCTGTCAGGTGTCGTCCCTTCGTACTTCGAACTCCTGACGGCGGCGGCGTTGCTCTGGTTCGCCGAATCGGCGGTCGACGTCGCCGTCGTCGAAGTCGGCCTCCTCGGTCGCTACGACGCCACCAATGTGTGCGATGCCGCGGTCGCAGTCGTGACCAACATCGGTCGGGACCACACCGATGGTGTGGGGGACTGGCGCGCCGCCATCGCCACGGAGAAGGCCGGCATCATCCGATCCGACGCCACTCTCGTGACCGGAGTGGTCGAGCCCGAGCTCCGGGCCATCCTCGTCGCCGAAGGACCTGAGCGTGCACTCGTCCTCGGCGTCGACTACGGGGTGCTCGACGATCGACCGGCCGTTGGCGGTCGCGCCATGGACATCGTCACCCCGTGGGCGCGCCATGAGGACGTGTTCGTGCCCCTGCACGGTCGTCACCAATCGTTCAACGCGGCGTGCGCACTCGTGGCGGTCGAGTCGTTCTTCGACCGGGCGGTCGAGGATGAAGTGGTGACCGAGGCCATGGGCCGGGTGACGGTTCCCGGTCGCTGCGAAGTGGTCAATCGTTCGCCCCTCGTGGTGATCGACGGTGCCCACAACCCCGAGGGCGCGCAGGCGCTCGCCACCACCGTGCGCGAGGAGTTCGACATTCCGGGTCGGCTCGTGATCGTGGTCGGGATGCTGGAAGGTCGCGACGTGGTGGAGATGCTGCGGTGCCTCTCCGTCACCGACGCCGATCTCGTCATCGCCACTCGTCCCCCGAGCCCTCGGGCGGTGCCGGCCGAGGACGTGGCCGCCGTGGCGCGGGCCTTGGGCGCGCTCGTCGAGCAGGTCGACGATGTGGCCAGCGCGGTCGGCCGAGCCCTCGACGTGTCCACCTCCGAGGACGCCGTCGTCGTCGCCGGATCGCTCTACGTGGTCGGTGCGGCCCGCACTGCATTGCATCGGATGCTCCCGGCCGAGGAGTGAACGGGATTCGTCCCGACCAGGAGGTTCGTCTACGGTCTCGGCTCCATGGACCGCACCTTCATCATCTGCAAGCCCGATGCCGTCGAACGAGGCCTCGTCGGCGAGATCCTGTCGCGCTTCGAGCGTCGTTCGCTTACCCTCGTCGCCGCCGAGTTGCGCACCATCGATCGGTCCACCGCCGAGCAGCACTACGCCGAGCATGCTGACAAGCCGTTCTTCGGTGATCTGGTGGAGTTCATCACCCGGGGACCGGCCCTGGTGGCCGTGATCGAGGGGCCCGAGGACACCTGGAAGGTCGTCCGGACGATGATGGGCGCCACCAATCCACGCGACGCCGCTCCCGGCACCATCCGTGGGGATCTGGGGATCCTGTTCACCGAGAACCTGATCCATGGTTCCGATGGACCCGAGTCGGCCCAACGGGAGATCGGCCTGTTCTTCCCCGGTTTCTGACCGGCGACAGCGGTCGAGGATGAGGTGTTGCGGCCCCATGGGGGCCGGGGAGTACCCTTACGGGACCCGTTCGGCGTTCCGAGGCCGTCGGATTCACGTCGTGGCAAGCCGCTGCGGCAGATCGGCCGGTGACCAATGGCTGGCAACTTCCTCAACTCGATCTCTTCGAAGGTGTCGACCTCCATCGCCACCCGGGACT
>JBJTGD010000062.1:0-2917 GCA_046093735.1 Acidimicrobiia bacterium
GGGGATTCTCGACGCTCTCGAGCGCCACTTCGTGGGCCGGAGCTGATTCGTCGACCATGCGAATAGCGGTCTGGAACGCTCAGTGGGCCGAGGTGGACCATCGGCGCGGGGCATCGATTCGGCGTGAGCTCGAACGGATCGACGCCGATGTCATCGTCCTCACCGAGGGGTCAGCGGCGCTGCTGCCCGATGCCGGTTCCATCATCGAGGGAGGTGCTGACTGGGGCTACGAGGTCGACGACCCCCACCGTCGAAAAGTCCTGTTGTGGTCTCGGACCGGTTGGCACGACGTCGACACGCTCGGCCACCCGGAACTCCCACCTGGTCGGTGGGCGAGTGGCCGCACCGTCGGTGCACTTGGGGAGGTGGAGATCGCCGGTGTCTGTATTCCTTGGAGCGCCGCCCACGTGTCCACCGGCCGACGTGACCGGTCGATGTGGCAGGAGCACCTGCGGTATCTGGAGGTACTGAGGGGCGTGATGACCAGATCATCGTCGTTGCCGCTCGTGCTGGCCGGGGACTTCAATCAACGGATTCCGCGAACTCGGCAGCCGATGCGCGTGGCCGAGGCGCTGGCGGGGGCGCTTTCTGGATTCGAGGTGCTCACCTCCGGAGAGGTGGAGGGGCATCGGTTCATCGATCATGTGGCGGTGCGGGGTCTACGGGCGGCCGCTCCCCCCGCAGTCATCCACCGGGCGATCGACGGTTTCGAGGTCTCGGACCACGACGGGGTCTTCGTCGATCTCGATATTGCGTGAGACTTCTCGAAGTTTGAGGGTGCAACCCCTCTGGGGGATCGGATCCGTCTCTTGCAGGAACTAAGGGTCCCTACGCGCAATGAATGGGAACAATCCGGGTTCGGCCGGAATGCCACCAGACCCTAGGAACCTCAGAGATCGCGCTGAAGTAGAGGCAATCCATGGGCTTCGGGATCACGCCATTGGGCCGGCCCCTGTATGCCCGGCGTGTTCGATCATCGTTTCCGATCATCAGACAGAAGAACCTCTCCAGCAGGCTCGAGATCGGAATCGGGGATAGCGCTCTCGAGTTCATGGGCGTGGACCCAGATCGCCGTCGTGTCGAGGCGGGTGGATGCCTGCCGGCACTCTCCCGTCGAGGAATGCAACGGCTCGGTCTATACGGTCGGGCAATGAGCCGCTCACGACCACGTAGGGGATTTCGCGTGACGCCAAGTCTCCGAGGATCAGCCCCTGCATACGGGAGCGCCACTCGACCGTGTCGCGCCAGCCATCTTGTTCGAATGGAATGTCGTCATTGCACACAATGAACTTGGAGTAGCGATTTGCACACTCACTCGCCATCCGGCGAAGTTCATCGAGCGAATCGCGCTCGTAGAGATGAGAGAACATCATCGTGGTGATCGCGTTGGTATCGGAGATCGTCCACCTGAAAGCGGAAAGGGCTGCTTCGTCCTCCCGGCGACGATGGACTCTGGCGATCTCGACGTAGTCCTCAAGTTGCAGTAGGCCGTTCCGGTCCTCGTAGTGCTCGCGCCCATATTCGTGGACCCATGTCGTTCTAAGGTGTTTACTGAGTGCCTTCGCAAGGGTTGACTTCCCTGTGGATTCGGCACCCATGATCGTCACCCGATCGATGAAGTGGGCATAGACGATGGGGTCCAACCACATTCGGTTCTTGTGAATGTCGGACCGCACCAGTGTCCCTGAGACTGGCAGCTCCGCACGGTCCACCCGTAGCTCCGAAGCCCCGATTGTGGCGGCAAGGCTGGCGCCATAGTCCTCTCCACTCACGACGAGGTCCACCATGATGTTGTGCTTGAGAAGCTGATCCCGGGTGAAGTTGCACTGATCTTCGGAGCTCGCCGAGTCATGAGGCGGATCGATCGGTGTGAGCACTGTGAGTGTCGGATAGAGCTGGCGGACCCACGAGGCGCGTGTCTCCGAGTCGGCAAGAGGCCAATCGGGATTGGACCAGAGCAAGACGACCACATGATCGGCAGTACTCATCGCAGCTTCCAGGAGCCTTTGGTGTCCCCGATGGAACGGGGTGAACTTTCCGACGACTAGTGCGGTCGTCACTACCGGTCGCGATCGAGCGTCTCGAGATTCTCGAGTGGGCCGGAGAGGATCTGGATCGGTTGCGCTTCCTTGCTCCACCTGCGAATGCCTTCGACGCTCATGGCGGCGAGGATGAACTGGAGGCCGAATTGAGCCCAGAGCTCGAGATGCCAGAAGTAGATCGCCTGTCCGAAGTTCACGGTGATCCATAGGTACCAAGACCAGATCCACCGGCGCGTCGTGGCAAGGTTGGCGAGGAGTGATGCTGCGACGATTGCGAACTGGAACCAGGCCCACCCGTCGACGAACTCCGTGACGTGAGCCGAGTAGAGGAAGATGAGGCCGGTGAGGATCCATCCGGCCGCGTACCAAGCCGGACGATTGAAGGTGGCTGATCCCTTGATGCTCCGGTGCTCGAGCCGCCACAGCAGTAGTCCGTGGACTCCGAAGATCAGATAAGAGACCTGAAGGCCAGCAAGCATGTATTGCTGCGTGGACACGAAGAGGGCGAAGTAGGGGATCAGTGAGGCGTTGGACCAGTGCCAGTAGCCCTGCCGCTTGTTCCAGAGGAACCACAGCGAGATGACGACGAAGATCGATCCTGACCAGTCGAGAGTCCAGATCGGCACGTCGAATCCGAAGAGCGTCATGTCAGATATCTCAGGAGCTCGCCGAAACTTGCTTGGTTATCGGTTGGTCCGAGTAGCTCACGAAACTGCACGTGCCGCATGCCGTTGACCCGTGCTCGAGCCACCAACGACATCTGTTCCTGATCGGGCAGGCCGGAAGTCGGCCGATCGTGTCGATCGGGTGCACCACAACTGCGGCGAGTTGGCACGAATTACTCCAGTACGCACACGACGCCTGGCGACACTCGC
>JBJTGD010000063.1:0-2843 GCA_046093735.1 Acidimicrobiia bacterium
GGCATGGAAGAGACCGGCACGGGGGTGGCGGGCCTGCGGAGGTCGCTCGTCGACGGTGTGCTGCACCTGACGATCGACCGGGCGGACGTGCGCAACGCGTTGGACGACGGCATCGTCGCCGGACTGATCAGCGCCGTGGCCGAGGCCGGAGTGGACGAGTCGGTGAGGGTCATCCTGCTCGACGGCTCGGGCGAGGACTTCTGTTCGGGCTTCGATCTCGTGGCCCGCAACGCGCCGACCGACCAGCGACCGCGTGTCGGTTCGATCCAGCGCCGCATGCCGTTGCAGACCAATCGTCTGGTGCAGGTGATGTGTGCGACGCAGGTGCCGATCGTGTGCGCCGTTCGCGGCTGGGCGGCCGGCATCGGTCTCGGGTTGGCGCTGGCCTCCGACTTCACCGTCTGCGCCGACGACGCCCGGTTCTGGGCACCGTTCATCGGTCGAGGTTTCACGCCGGACAGCGGCTGCACGTGGTTGCTGCCCCGTCGCGTGGGTGAGGTCCGGGCTCGGCGCATGCTCGTGCTCGGTGAGGTGGTCGACGGAGCCACGGCGGCCGAGTGGGGACTGGTCCACGCCAGTGTCGACGCAACCGTGCTCCAGGCCGAGGTCGCTGGCCTGGTCGAACGACTGGCGTCCGGTCCGACGGTGGCGTTGGGGCTGACCAAGTCGCTGCTCCATCATGGTCGCGGGCTCTCGCTCGACGATGCGTTGCGCGAGGAGTCGCTGGCCATGGAGTTGTCCTCGCGTTCGGGCGACTTCAAGGAAGGGTTCGCTGCCTTCAGGGAGAAGCGCGCCCCACGCTTCGAGGGTCGGTGAGCCGATGACCGTCGCGCCCGTTGTGGACCGCGCCGAGTTGGCGATGCATCCGGGTGCAGCAATGGGCGAGGCGGTGGCGGCGGTGCTCGCCTGGCTCGACGCGAATCTGCCGCCGCACTGGCGCGATGCCGCCCTCCGGGGCGGTCGTGACGAACTGCGTCGGGTGCGTCCGTTCGCCGACTACGAGGAGTGGTACCCCACCTTCGCCCGGTCGGGACTGGCCGTGGCCACGTGGCCCATGGCCTATGGCGGACTCGACCTCGAACCGGCGGTGGCTCGCGCCGTGGAGGCCGAACTGGCCCCGTTCAACCTCGGCCGACTCAACCCCCTCGGCCTCAACCTCGCCGCACCGGCGTTGTTCGCCCACGGAACCGAGGAGCAACGTCTGCGGTTCCTCCCGCCGATGGTGCGCAACGAGGAGAAGTGGTGCCAACTCTTCAGCGAACCCGGCGCCGGTTCCGATCTGGCGTCGTTGGCCATGCGCGCCGAGCGCGACGGAGACGCATGGCGTCTGACCGGTCAGAAGGTTTGGAGCACGTGGGCGCACACGGCCGACTTCGGAGTGACGCTGGCCCGCACCGATCCCGATGCTCCCAAGCGGGCGGGCATCACCTACTTCCTCGTGGATCTCCATGCGCCCGGCGTCGATGTCCGACCACTGCGTCACATCACCGGCGAGATCGACTTCAACGAAACGTTCATGGATGGGGTGCTCGTGCCCGATTCCCATCGCGTCGGCGCGATCGGTGAGGGCTGGACGGTTGCCAACTCGACCCTTTCGGGAGAACGGCAGATGGTGGCCGGCGCGGGATCGGGCGGTGTCGACCGCATCGGTGGAGCCGCCGCTGAGGCGCTCATCGCCCTGGCTCGGGACAACGACGTCGACGGTCGCGGGCCGGGATGGTCCGACCCTCAGGTTCGTCAGGCCGTCATGCGCCTGTGGTCGGAAGAGCGGATCCGGGCGTGGACGAACCAACGGGTGCGCGCCGGTCTGAAGGCCGGTCGACCGCCGGGCCCGGCCAGTTCGATCGGCAAGGTCCATCAGGGGTCGTTGAACCAACGCATCCAGGCGCTGGCCGTCGACCTGCTCGGCGCTCGGGCCGTGGCCTGGGACGGGGCCAGCGGTGGACCGGAGTCCTACGCCTCGTGCCTTCCTGCGCAGGTGAAGGGGATGCTGCGCAGCCGGGCCAACACCATCGAGGGCGGTACCACCGAGGTGAACAAGAACATCCTCGGTGAACGGGTGCTCGGCCTGCCCCGGGAACCGGATCCGTGGGCCGGTGCCCCATGGCGCGACGTCCCCCGGAACTGACGTGGCGATGGCGAGCGACGGACTCCTCATCGAACGTCATGGCCCGGTCGGATGGTTGATCTTCGATCGTCCCGATGCCGCCAACGCCGCCGATGCGGCCATGCTCGGCGCGCTGGAGAGCGCATGGGCCGAACTCGATGCCGATCCGCACGTGCGGGTGATCGTGAACACCGGCAACGGTGGCTCCTTCCAGACCGGACTCGATGTGGTGCAGTTGGCTTCCGATCGGGACGCACTGCGCGAGCAATCACGGCGCACGCGAGATGCCGAACTGCGACTCACCGCGTGGCACTGCGGTGTGGCCACACCGGTCATCGCCGCAGTCAATGGTCTGTGTGCGGGTGGAGGACTTCACTTCGTGGCCGACGCCGACATCGTCATCGCCGCTAGCGACGCGCAGTTCCTCGACCCCCACGTCTCGGTCGGCCAGGTCACGGCCTACGAGGCGATCGCTCTGACCCGCAAGATGCCGTTCGAGGCGGTGATGCGCATGGCGTTGCTGGGTCGTCATGAGCGCATGTCGGCGGCGCGTGCCTACGAGTTGGGGATGGTGTCGGAGGTGGTGGATCCGCCCGAGCGTCTGCGCGAAGTGGCCCAGGAACTGGGCGAGCGCATCGCCCGGAACTCGCCGGCGGCCATGGCGGCGTCGAAGCGGGCGTTGTGGCGGGCGTTGGAGTTGGGTCTGACCGATGCCTGTAGGGCCGGGGCGGTCGAT
>JBJTGD010000064.1:0-7483 GCA_046093735.1 Acidimicrobiia bacterium
CTCCTCGGGCGTGCGTCCACCCAGATCGAGCCCGATCGGCGCGTGAAGACGCGCCTCGACCGCCGCCATGTCGGCGCCGGCCGCGGCCAGTCGTCCCAGACGCTCGGTGCACGTGCGTCGGCTCCCCATGGCGCCGATGTAGCCGGCATCGGTGGACAACGCCGCGATGATGGCCGGCACATCGAACTTGTGGTCGTGGGTGAGGATGCACACCGCGTCGCGGGCGGTGAGACGCGTGCCCTCCTTCTCCAACAGACGGTGGGGCCAGTCGACCACGACCTCGTCGGCGTGCGGGAAGCGGCGGCGGGTGGCGAACACCTCGCGGGCATCGCACACCGTGACCCGGTAGCCGAGCACCTTGGCCACCCGCACCAGCGCGCCGGTGAAGTCGACGGCGCCGAACACCAGCATGTGCGGGGGCGGTGCGAACGACTCGATGAACACCGAGACCGTCTCCTCACGGGCCTCACCGCGCTCGCCGTAGTGACGCACGCCGGTGCGTCCCACAGCCAGCTCACCCAGCGCATCACGCACCACGACTCGGTCGAGTTCCTCGTCACCGAGCGTGCCCGATGGTCCGATGCCGTCACCGACGAGGATCTTGGCGCCGATTCCGGGGCCGTCGATGACGGTGGCCACGACCACCGGTCGATGATCGGCGACGGCCGCCTTCCACGCGTCCCACCGCGCCACGCTCGTCACCAATCCATCGGTTCGATGAACAGGTGCACGGTGCCACCGCAGGTCAGTCCCACGGCGAACGCCTCGTCGTCGCTGTACCCGAAGGTCACCATCCGACGCTCACCGGTGCGCAGGATCTCCAACGCCTCCGAGACCACGGCGCCCTCGACGCATCCGCCCGACACCGAACCCGCCACCTCGCCGTCGTCGGCCACGGCCATCGCCGCGCCCGGCAGCCGCGGACCCGAGCCCTCGATGTCGACGACGCGGGCGATGGCCACCCGCCGTCCGGCGGCCCGCCAGCGATCGATGTCGGCGATCAATTCCTTCACGGAGCCACCTCCACGGCACGTCTGGTTCGAGCGGGAACTGATGGTACGACCGGTCGGGCCAGGACCTCGGCCAGGTGGTCGAGGGCGTCGAACGAATGACCGTCGACGAAGTCGTCGACGAACGGGAGCGCTGCGGCCATGCCCCGGGCCAGCGGCTCGTAGCCGGGCGTGGCCCGCAACGGGTTCACCCACACGCTGCGATGGGCCACCCGTGACAGACGTGCCATCTCGGTGGCCAGCACCTCGGGTTCACCGCGGTCCCACCCGTCGGACAGCACCACCACGACGGCACCCCGCGCCGTTCCCCGTGTGCCCCACTCGTCGTTGAAGACGCGCAGCGACTCGCCGAGACGGGTGCCGCCCGACCAGTCGGGCACGGCGGCTGCCACCCGGGCCAGGGCGACATCGGGGTCGGTGGTGGTCAACTCCCGGGTCAGTCGTGTGAGGCGGGTCCCGAGGGTGAACACCTCGACCCGGGCCCCGGCCCGCACCGCCACGTGGGCGAAACGCACCAACGCCCGACTGTACGACTCCATCGAACCGCTCACGTCGACCAGCAGCACGATGCGTCGTGGCGTGGTCACCCGTCGCAGCGAGCGGTGCGACAGCGTCTCGCCGCCGGTACGCAGCGAGGACTGGACCGTGCGGCGCAGGTCGAGTCGGTCGTCGGCTCGGCGCGCCGGTGCGCGACGCGGTCGGCGTCGACGCGATCGACGCGGCGCCGTTCGCGGTCGCAACCGCTCCAACAGTCGGTCGACCTCGGCCCGCTCGTCGTCATCGAGTGCGGCGAAGTCGCGGGTGCGCAGCACCTCGGCGCCGCTGGCCCGGGGCGTGGCCAGCGGATCACCGTCCTCCCCCAGCCCCTCGGAATCGTCGCCGGCTCCGTCATCGGTCGGCACCTCGCGCACGACCGCCGGTCCGGCCTCGGGTGTCGAGGGATCGGGTTCGGTGCCGAGCATCCACGCCCGGAACACGACGTCGTAGTTGGCGATCGTCAACTCGTCATGGGCCAGCGTGGTGCGGCCCGCCCAGTAGATCGAGGCCGGATCGTCGTCCAGCAACGACACCGCTTCGATGAAGGCGACCAGACTCCCGATCGGGATCGACAGTCCCGCCGATCGCAACAGGGCGACGAGGTCGGCGACGTGCGAGACCCCGGGCGCGGTCACGAGCCGATGTCGACGCGACGGGCCGAGTCGACCAGTTCGGCCACGCCGCGGGCTCGCACGCGTTCGAGATCCTCGCGGTACTTGACCACCGCACCGAGCGAGGCATCGATCGCATCGGCATCGATGCGATCACGACCCATGACCGTGAGGGCCCGTACCCAGTCGATGGTCTCGGCCACGCCCGGCGGCTTGAACAGACCGATGGCGCGCAACTCGGCGGTGAGCACCGCCACCTCCCGGGCCAGCACCACCGGCGCCTCGGGAATCCGGGAACACACGATGGCCACCTCGCGCTCGGGCGTCGGGTGATCGACCCAGTGGTAGAGGCAGCGGCGCTTGAGCGCGTCGTGCAGGTCACGGGTGCGATTGGAGGTGATGACCACGATCGGGGCCTGCGGCGCGGTGATCGTCCCGATCTCGGGGATGGTGACGCTCGATTCGGCCAACAGTTCGAGCAGGAACGCCTCGAACTCGTCGTCGGCCCGGTCGAGTTCGTCGATGAGCAGAACGGGCGGGAGCGCGTGACGATCGGAGATGGCGTCGAGCAGTGGACGACGCACGAGGAACCGCTCCGACCACAGCTCGTCCTCGATGGCGGCGGTGTCGGCGGCCAGGGTCCCGGCGGCCTCGGCGGCCCGGAGGTGCAGCAACTGGCGAGGGTGGTCCCATTCGTAGAGTGCCTGGGCCGAGTCCAGGCCCTCATAGCACTGCAGTCGCAACAACTCGCCACCCAACCAACCGGAAAGGGCGCGGGCCACCTCGGTCTTGCCCACGCCGGGTTCACCCTCCAACAACAGTGGACGGTTCATGGCCAACGACAGGTACACCGCGGTGGCCAGACCCTCGTCGGCGAGATAGCCCTGGGAAGCGAGACCAGCGGTGACCTCGGCGACGGAGGCGGGAGCGCTCACGACCCGAGGCTACCGGGGTCGGTCGTCGGCGTCGGAATCAGCCCCTCAGGAACAGCAGGTAGAAGAGGCCGAACATCCCCACGGTGACACCCACCGAGGCGATCAGGGTCCACTTGGCCGAACTCTGCCACCGCATCCGTTCGGGTCGCTGTTCGCGACGGCGCGGCTGGATCGGTTGGGTCATCCGTTGATAGCGCGCCAGACGCGTTCGGAGGAGAACGGCATGTCGAGGTGACGCACGCCCCACGGCGAGAGCGCGTCGACCACGGCGCTCTGGACCGCCGGCGTCGAGCCGATGGTTCCCGATTCACCGATGCCCTTGGCCCCCAGCGGATTCACCGGCGATGGTGTCTCCAGAGGCACGAGGTCATACGACGGGAATTCCGCCGAGGACGGGAAGGCGTAGTCGGCGAGGTTGGCGGTGAGCGGGTTGCCGTCGGCGTCATAGGTCATCTGCTCGAACAGTGCCTGACCGATGCCCTGGGCGATGCCGCCGTGGCGCTGCCCCTCCACGATGAGGGGATTGAGGATGCGCCCGGCATCATCACAAGTGACGATGCGTTCGAGTCGCACCTCGCCGATCTCGGTGTCGATCTCGACGACGGCGACGTGGGCGCCGAAGGGGAAGGTGGCGTTCTCCGACTGGAAGGTCACCGATGCCTCGATCGGCTGGCCCGACGCGCCGAGCACCGAGGCGATGTCACCGGCGGAGCCCACCTCGGCCCACGACTTGGTGCGATCCGGCGTACCGACCACATGGAACAGACCCCGGTCGACGTCGAGCACCACATCGGCCGGCGCCGCCTCCAGCAACTCGGCGGCCACCTGCGTGGCTCTCTCCACCACGCGCTCGGTGGCCTGCCACACGGCCGAACCACCCAATTGCAGTGAACGCGAACCCATCGTCCCGCTGCCCTCGGCCACCCGATCGGTATCGCCCCACACCACCTCGATGTGGTCCATGGGCACGCCGGTCAGATCGTGGGCCAGCATCGCCCACGCCGTGTCGTGGCCCTGTCCGTGCGAGGACGAACCGGTGAACACGGTGAGACCACCGTCGGGTCGCACCACGACCTTGCCGTACTCGCTCTGACCGGCCGGACCGGCGGTGATCTCCACGTACACGGCCACACCGATACCCAGCTGCAGTCGGTCGCCGGCGTCGCGTCGACGCGCCTGTTCGGCACGAACGCCGTCGTAGTCGGCAGCGGCGATGGCGGCGTCGAGGCACCCGATGTAGTCACCGGAGTCGTAGATGGCACCGCTGGCCGTCTCGAACGGGAAGGCATCGGTGGCGATGAGGTTCTTGCGCCGCACCTCGACCGGATCCATGCCGATCTCGGCGGCGAACAGGTCGATGGCCCGTTCGATGGCGGCGGTGGCCTCGGGACGACCGGCACCGCGGTAGGCCTCGATGGGCGTGGTGTTGGTCATCACGCTGCGGACCTCGCACTCCACGCGATCGATGACGTACACGCCCTGGGCCATGGTGCGCGTCATGAACGGCAGGAAGGTGCCCATACCCGGGTAGGCCCCGGTGTCCTGGAGTACGTCGAGTCGGTAGGCCTCGATGGTGCCGTCGCGACGACCACCGATCTCGAAGGTGTCGACCTGCCCACGACCGTGCGGCATCGACACCATCGACTCGCTGCGGGTCTCGGTCCATCGCACCGGGCGACCGACGCGGCGCGACACCCACGGCAACAGTGCCTCGTCGGCCTGCACGTTGATCTTGGCGCCGAATCCGCCGCCCACCGCCGGCGCCACGACGCGGACCTGTTCGGGTTCGAGTCCGTAGATGCCGGCCAACTTGCGGCGCACGCTGTGCGCGCCCTGCGTGGAACACCACATGAGCAATCGGCCATCACGCCAGGTGGTGGCCACCGAGCGGACCTCGAGCGGACACACCGCCACGCGCTGGTTGACCAGCGTTCCCGACACCACGACCTCACAACCATCGAAGAGGTCCTCGGTGCGACCGAAGGGTACGGCCAGCGCGGTGTTGGATCCGTGATGTTCCTGCACCAGCACCGCATCGGTGGCGGCAACCACCGGATCGACGACCACGTCGAGCGGGTCATAGTCGATCACGATCGACTCGGCGGCGTCGGCGGCCTGGCGGGCCGTCTCGGCCACGATCACGGCGACGGCCTCGCCGACGAAGCGCACGACACCGTCGGCCAACCACGGGCGGGTGAGCGCGTCGGGGATCATCCCCGGAATGGCGACGCCGAAGGGCGAGAGGTCGCCAGCGCCCTCGATGTCGGCCATGGTGAACACCCCGATCACGCCGGGGGCGGCCAGGGCCTCGCTCACGTCGAGTTCGGTGATGCGGGCATGGGCGATGGTGGAACGCACGAAGTGCGCGTGCACCGCGTCGGCCAGCAGTGGCTCGTCGAGATCGGCGGTGTAGCGAGCCGAACCGGTGAGGAAGACCGGATCCTCACGACGCTCGACGCGTGTGCCCATGACGCTCATCCGACGCTCCCCCTCGGTCGTTCCGACGTCGACGACGTTAGTGGACCCACCGGCGGGCCCGACCGGGCTCAGGGGGCGATGGCCGAGCCCAGACCCGTGAACGGCCACGTGTCCGGGACGCGCACCGGATCACGGGCCTCGGGGAGGAGGTGGTACACCTCTTCTCCGGCCCGGGCGTAGCCGTACTGCTCCCGGGCGATGCGTTCCACCTCGGCATCGGACTGCAGCGCCGCCGCCTCGGCCTCGGCCTCGAGGTTGGCGGCGTCCAGTTCGGCCAGCCGACGTTCGACGATGTCCGAGGTGCGTCGCAGATCGAGCCAGTTGCGAGTGGGTAGCGCACCGACGGCCACGATGGCGGCGATCGTCGCCGCCCCGAGCACGGTGAACCACACTGCCCGCGCCGCCCGCGACGATGCCAGAGGCCGGGCCGACGACGTCCGTGACTTCTTCGACGAGGCCTGTGGCCGGGTCGATTCCTGCGGTGGCTTCGAACCCGCCGGCGACCGTTCGGATGCCGTCCGCGAGCGGCGAGACGGAGCCGGCGCCGCGTGGCGTCCCCGGGACGCCCGGCGCCGACGGCGGGGCGCGGACCGAGCGGTCCGATCGTCGCCGGACGATGCACCCATGATCAGTCGGCGACCCGCTTGAGGGCGGCGGCGCCCCAGTAGGCCGCAGCCTCGCCGAGGTCGTCCTCGATGCGCAGCAGTTGGTTGTACTTGGCCACGCGATCACTGCGGGCCGGCGCGCCGGTCTTGATCTGGCCACAGTTGGTGGCCACTGCGAGATCGGCGATGGTGGTGTCCTCGGTCTCGCCCGATCGGTGCGACATCACTGCGGTGTACCCGGCGCGGGTGGCCATGGCCACCGACTCGAGGGTCTCGGTGAGCGAGCCGATCTGGTTCACCTTCACCAGGATCGAGTTGGCCACACCGGCCTCGATGCCCCGCGAGAGTCGTTCGACATTGGTCACGAACAGGTCGTCGCCCACCAGTTGCACGCGATCGCCGATGGTGCGGGTGAGCAACGTCCAGCCCTCCCAGTCCTCCTCGGACATGCCGTCCTCGATGGACACGATCGGGTACCGATCCACCAGATCGGCGAGGTAGCCGACCATGTCGGCGGGAGAAAGGGTCCGGCCCTCACCGGCCAGCACGTACGCACCGTCGCGGTGGAACTCGGTGGAGGCGGCATCGAGGGCGATGGCGATGTCCTCGCCCGGGGCGAAACCGGCCTTCTCGATGGCCTCGACCAACAGGCGCACGGCGTCCTCGTTGGAGGCGAGATCAGGGGCGAATCCACCCTCGTCGCCGATCGCCGTCGACAGCCCGCGCTCCGACAGGACCTTCTTGAGCACGTGGTAGGTCTCGGCACCCCAGCGCAGCGCCTCGGAGAACGAGGCGGCACCGACGGGCATGATCATGAACTCCTGGATGTCGACGTTGTTGTCGGCGTGCTCTCCACCGTTGAGCACGTTCATCATCGGTACTGGCAGCACATGGGCGTTCACTCCGCCGATGTAGCGGTACAACGGCATCGAAAGGTCCTCGGCCGCTGCCCGGGCCACAGCCAGCGAGACGCCGAGGATGGCGTTGGCGCCCAGACGACCCTTGTTGTCGGTGCCGTCGAGTTCCAGCAGCACCCGGTCGATGTCGCGCTGTTCGGAGGCATCGAATCCGACCAGCGCGTCGTAGATCTCGTCGTCGACATGCGCGACCGCGTCGAGCACACCCTTGCCGCCGTAGCGCGCCTCACCGTCGCGCAATTCGACGGCCTCGAAGGCGCCGGTCGAGGCGCCCGACGGGACCATGGCCCGACCCGACGCGCCCGACGAGAGGAAGACCTCGACCTCGACCGTCGGATTACCGCGTATGTAGAGGACCTCGCGACCGTCGATGTGCTCGATGTTGCTCAT
>JBJTGD010000065.1:0-18391 GCA_046093735.1 Acidimicrobiia bacterium
CTGCCGTACCCGTCGGATCACACCGATCGATGATGCTCCGCATGTCGGGTTGGGCCCGTCGCTGAAGTCGGGCCACGATCCGATGAGTGAGTCGATCGGGAGCAGCGTCCGCCACCGAGGCAGCAAGCGCAGTGGGCCACCCCTTGCCCCGCGGGCCAGCGTTCTCAACCACCACCGGCTCCAACCACCTCGCGTCGCATTCCGCCTCCCCGGTGAATGGCTCGGGAAGAGGGCTCAACCCGCGGCGCAGTGAGCCTCTTGCCACAACGGACTCTACCGACTCCGACCGCTACGATCGACCCATGGGTTGGCGGACTCTGTTCGATCGGATCGTTTCGCATCCCGTGATCAACGAGTGGCAGACGCGCCTGTTGGGACGGAGTCGACTGGAGGCGCGTATGGCTCCGGTTGCGGCGTCAACCATCACGGACGCGAGCGCCGGGACTGTCGTCGATGTGGGCGGGGGCACTGCCCGGAGTCGGGCCTTGTGGCCACATTCGTGGCGCTACGTCAGCGTCGATCCCGATGCCCGCGTTCAGAATCTCGCTGGGTCGAGTGGGGCGATCGTTCGTCTCACCGGTGACGCGACTGCGCTTCCGGTCCCCGATGCAGTTGCCGACGTGGTGCTGATGCAATGCGTCTCCCACCACCTCGACGATCGGACATGGATCGCCTCTCTCGACGAGGTCGAACGAATACTGAAGCCCGACGGTCGCTTCATCTTCGTCGACGGGGTCTGGCGCGAGCGTCGTTGGATCTCCCGGGCATTCTGGAGGCTCGACGCCGGCCATCACCCCCGCGCCTACGAGGAGCTGGAGGCGGCGATCGGCTCGCGTTTCCAGATCCTCGAGATCGACAGGTTCAATCTGGTCCACCACTCGATACTGCTCACCTGCCGACTGCGGAGCTACTTTGAAGCCTCTCCGGATGGTCCCGATCAGGCGGATTCCCGGAACTGATTCGACAGCCCTCCCGGCACGGTCCCTACTAGCATCTCCGAAGTGGCGGCTCGGGCGGGAGTGGGAGTCGGAGTGGTGGTGCCGATGTTCAACGAGGCATTGGCGCTCCCCACGCTGGTGGGCACGCTCATCGACACCTTCGATCGGTCATCCACCGAAATCTTCCTCGTCGATGACGCCAGCAGTGACGATTCGGCCGGACTGGCCGAGCGCCTGACCCGCAACCACGAGAACTTCCATGTGCTGCGACTGCCCCAGCACCGCGGCAAGGGTGCGGCCCTGCGAGCCGGCTTCGCTCGAACGACCGCCGACGCCGTGATCTTCATGGATGCGGACCTGTCGACCTCGCTCGAACACATCGAGCCCTTCCTCTCCCTCCTCGCCAGTCACGACATCGTGATCGGCTCGCGCAGTGTTCCCGGCTCCAGCGTGGAACGCTCGAATGCGCTGCGCACCGCCATGGGTCGCACGTTCAACCGTCTGATGCGGAAGGTCACCGATCTCGACGTCCATGATTCCCAATGCGGGTTCAAGGCCTACCGAGGCGACGTCGGCCGACTGGTGTTCGCACTCTCGCGCACCGATCGGTTCGCCATCGATCCGGAGACCCTGCGACTGGCCACTGCGCTCGGGTATTCGGTCGAGGAGCGGCCGGTGCATTGGGTGGCCGGTGAGCGCTCGGCGGTGCGTCCGATCAGGGATTCATTGCGCGCCGCAGTCGAGCTCTGCATCGTCCGACTCCGCACTCCCCGGCGACTCATCCACGAATGGGCAGGACGGAGCGGTCTGCCGGTCCCGGCTCCGGTTGCGTCGACGGCGACCGGTACCAGCGACTGACCGATGCGGGTCGTCTTCCTCGCATGGCGCGACACAGCACACCCTCAGGCGGGTGGGTCAGAGGTCGTGATCGATCGATTGGCGACGCACCTCACCGAGCGGGGGCACGACGTCGCCGTGCTCCATGGCGGACCGTCGGGTCGGCACAACTACGGGAGTCACCGGATCGGGGGTGACTACACCCAGTACCTGTGGGCACCATTGAGGTCACGGAGCGCCATCCGTCGGGCCGACGTGATCGTGGATGTTGAGAACGGGATTCCGTTCTTCGCCCCGCTGTGGCAGCGACGACCCGTCGTGGGACTGGTCCATCACATCCACACCGAGCAGTGGGCCATGCAGTTCCCCCGACCGGTGGCGTGGATCGGTCGGTGGCTCGAGTCCCGCTTGATGCCACGAGTGTTCCGACGGAACCTGTTCGTGGCCGTCTCGGACTCGACGGCGGCGGGTCTGGCGGAGTTGGGAATCCCGGCGACGAACATCACCACGATCGAGATGGGCCTCGACTTCGAACCACTGTCTTCGAACCCGGCGCGCCCGTCGCGGTTCCTCGTGCTGAGTCGTCTCGTCCCCCACAAGCGAGTCGATCTGGCGCTCGAGATGTGGGAAGACGTCCGCCCGGTGACGGGCGGGACCCTCGTGATCGTCGGCGACGGTCCGGAGATGGAACGGCTCCGTGATCGTGCCGGGCGAGATGTGGAGTTCACCGGATGGGTCGAGGAGGATCGCAAGCGCGAAGAACTGGCTCGTGCCCGTCTGCTCGTCCACCCCGCCCATCACGAGGGCTGGGGCACCGTGATCATGGAGGCGGCTGCGGCCGAGGTCCCGGCCCTGGCCTTCCTGGTGCCGGGAGTGCAGGACTCGATCGTCGATGGTGTCACAGGATCGTTGGCCGACACTCCTGCGCAGTTCATCGAACGATGGATCGCGATGGCCACCGACGACGAACTGCGTGACCGCCTGGCTCGACAGGCACGTGAGCGGGCCTCCTCCTTCACATGGGATCGCGCCGTCGACGAGTTCGAGGTCGTCCTCCACCAGGTCGTGGCATTGCGATGACCGTCGACTCGACATCACCGCCACCGGCATCTCAGGCACCGTCGACGCCGACATCCAGCGACATCGGGGGCGACGCCGTGACGCCACGCCGGTGGATAGTGCTCGCCGCCGTTCCTCTCCTCCTCGGCGTCCTCGCCCAAAGGTTCGGCGAGACCTTCTACCTGACCCGCATGGAACGAGTCCTCGACCCGTTGACGATGGCCCGCCGGGGCATCGAATTCTGGAATCCGTATTGGGACATGGGCCTGCCCCAGTACACACAGAACGGATACTGGCTCCCCTACGACCTGTGGTTCGGTGCTGCGCACCTACTGCACATCCCCCCTTGGATCGCCGAGCGGGTGTTCGTGGGTGGCCTGTTGACGATGGCGCTGTGGGGCTTCGTGCGACTGGCCGACACGCTGCGCATCGGCCGATCGATCACCCGCATCGTCGCCGGACTGGCCTATGCCACCATGCCCGTGATCCTGTCGCGCGTCGGATGGCAGACACCGTTCGCCATGGGAACGATCCTGCTGCCGTGGGTGCTCGTTCCCCTTGCCCGGCCGTCGGCCAATGACACCCCGCGTCGGGCCGCCGCCCGATCGGCGGTGGCCGTTGCGCTCATGGGTGGAGCTAACGCCACGGTCACGCTGGCTGCGCTGATCGCCCCGCTGGTGTTCCTCCTCACCCGCGTCCGCAGTTGCGCACGCACCCGATTGATCGTCTGGTGGATGGCAGCCGTGCTCGCCGTCTCCATGTGGTGGATTGTCGGCCTGTTGTTGTTCGCACGATTCGGAGCCGACGTCCTGCGCTACACGGAATCGGCCACCATCACGACCGGCTCGAGCCCGATCTTCGAGGTGCTGCGCGGCACCAGCGACTGGATCTTCCGATTGCCGAAGGTGGCCACCCCGGCCGGGACCGCACTGGCCCTGCGCCCGATTCCGATCGTGGCCACGGCACTCGTCACCGCACTGGGTCTTGCCGGTCTGGCCCGGCGGGGGTTGCCGGAACGACGATTCCTCCTGCTCACCCTCGTCATCGGGGTCGCCATCGTCGGAGGAGGTTTCGGTGGGCTTTTCGGAAGCCCGGTGGCCGGGCAGTACATCGACCTACTGGACGGCGCGCTCAACGCGCTGCGCAGCGTCTACAAGTTCCAACCGCTGATCGCCCTGCCCGTCGCTCTGGGCGTGGCTCATGCCCTTCATCGTCTCCCCGTGCCGATGGGGCGAGGGCGCCGACATGATCTGTACCGATGGGCGGCGGCGGCCGCGGTGCTGCTCGTCGTCGTGGCGGCCTGGCCCCTGTGGCGCAATACCCTCACCCGAGGGCCCGGCTTCCACGACATACCGGCGGCGTGGGTGGAGGCCAACGAGTGGCTCGATGCCAACTCCCCTGCGCGGACCCTGGTGCTGCCCGGTATTCCTGATGCCGAGTTCGACTGGGGATTCACCGGCCAGATCCCTCTGCTGTGGGGATCCGACATCACTTGGGCCACTCGCAGTCAGGCGCCATTGGGCGGCGCCGACGCTGTCGCCTACCTCGATGCGGTGGAGATGGCCATCCTGCGCGGCGGCGATACGGCGCTGCCCGACTTTCTCCGGCGCGGCGGCTTCAGCGCCGTGGTGGTCCCCAATGACCAACGCTCGAAGGAGAACGGTGCCCCCGACGCCGAGGCGATCCGCTCGGCGATGGAGGCGAGCGGGTTCCGTCGGATCGCGTCGTTCGGTCCGACCGGGTACGGATTCGGCGACCTGCGCCAGATCGATGTGTACGGCGTGCCGGGCGGCGCGGTCGCCACCACCTCTCCGGGCACGGCCGCTACATGGCTGAGTGGCGATGTCGCCTCCCCTCTGACGATCCCGACCGACGTGTTCGGCGACCGGGCCTATCTGCTGGCTTCGAAACCATCAAAGGGCGGGCTGGATCCGCAGCAGTGGATCATCACCGACGGGAATCAGGCCTCCACCATCCAGTACGGCCGGCTGCGGGACAATCGGACGTTCATTCGGTCGAGAGCCGATGACCTCCTACCCGCCGGAGAGTCCGCTGCCGATCGCACCACGCGCGAGATCGATGGCATCGAGTCGGTGCGAGCCTCGAGCGTGGGCCCGGGGTTCATCTCCGAGAACCTCCCGGCGTTCGATCCGACCCACGTGCTCGACGGTGATCCCGATTCGCGATGGATCCCCTACCGACGCCGCCTCTCGGGACTCGACGCATTCGGTCTCGAGGATCCGTGGGTGGAAGTCACCTACACCGCCCCCCGTGACGTCGATCGTCTGGCCATCGCACTGTCTGTGGGCCCGTTCGCAAAGCGGGCGCCGATTGACGTCACGGTGACGACCGACAACGGTTCGCGCACCACGACCGTTCAACCGGTCTCGATTCCTCAGGACCTCGACGTGGCCGAAGGTCCGACGGACCGACTACGCGTCGCCATCGCTCGCTCGTCGTACGTTGCCGTGGATGACGTGATCGGAATCAGCGATCTCCTGGTGCCGGGCGCACCGTCCACACCGCGGTTGGTCGTCCCGACGACACTCTCCGAGCGTTTCGCGTCACCCGAGTCTCCGGATCCGGCGTGGGTGCTGACCCGGAGCAGGCCGGGTCCCGTTCCCCTCGCCACGGTCGACTCTGAGCGGCAGATCGCCCGGGTCCTCACCGTCCCCAAGTCTGCCGAGTTCTCCGTGCTCGCACGTGGTGAGGCCGTCCGGGGCAAACCGCTGCTCGACTGGTTGGGACGCACGCCGACCATGTCCATCGCCGCCGACTCCACACTGCTGAACAGTCCCCGCCTGGCCGCGCGCAATCTGCTCGACGGAAACCCACAATCGATCTGGCGCAGTGACCGGAGCGTGACGTCGTTCGGAGGAACGTCGATCCTGACCGTCGGCTGGAACACCGAACGCACGATCGACTCGATGCGGATCGTGCGCACCGACAACGCCGCATTGCCCTCCGACGTGCTGCTCACTGCCGACTCAGAAGTGCGACGCGCCACCGTCGCACCCGACGGAACGATCACCTTCGCTCCCCTGACCACTCGATCGCTTGCGCTACGACTCGATTATGCGGCGGTCGCCGATGACGACGGGGACACGCCTCGACTCATGGAACTCTCTGCACTCAACATCCCCGCCCTCGCCGATCTCTACCCCGGACCCATCGATCCCACTGCGCCCTATATCGCCGAGTGTTCGAACGGACCGACCGTTGCGTTGGCCGGCACCATGGTCGGATTCTCGGCTCACACCACCACGGAGGCGCTCATGACCGGCGCACTCATCGCTCTCGAGCCTTGCGGATCTGGCACGGTTCGACTGCCCGCCGGACGGGTGATCCTCGACGCCACCAGCGGCGCGTCGCTGCTCACGATCGACCAGATCGTGGTCGGTAACCCGCCAACCATGGCGCCACCGACCGGACGGAAGCGCTCTCTGACGATCGACCGCTGGGACACCAGTGAGCGCACGGTCGTCGTCGGCGGCGGTGATGAAGGTCTGCTGATCGTCAACGAGAACTACAACGATGGCTGGAGGGCCAGCCTCGCCGGCACACCGCTGAAATCGATGACCGTCGATGGTTGGCGCCAAGGATTCGTGCTCCCCGCCGGCGAGGGCGGCGACGTGCAACTCGTATACGGCCCGGAGCGCATCTTCCGCATTGGGACGGGCATCGGGGTGCTGCTCCTGCTTGTCGTCATCGGACTGGCCATCGCTCCGATGCGGCGCCGGCGAACATCGCCCACTGCGCCGTTGCGCGAGGGGGAACCGCCACGAGCGCTGCTCATCGCCATCGTGGCGATCGGCGCCGTGTGGTGCACCGGGATCGGGGCGGTGCTGCTGGCACCACTGTGGTGGCTCCGCACCCGCCACCGCGGAACCCTCGCTCCGCTGGCCCTGGTGTCGATGGCGGCCGCCGGGGTGCTGGTCGTGCTCGGAGGACGGATCGTCGTCGAACCGACCGATCTGTGGGGTGCAGCCTCCTACCCCGTGAGCGCACTGGCTTCGCTGGCCCTGCTCAGCGCGCTGGTGACCCTCGTTCCCCTTCGCTCCGATCGTCCACGCGCCTGATCAACTCGCTCCCGAGCCCTCGCCTCCGCTGCGGGCCTGGTGCACCCCGATCGCCACCTCCGCATCGAGAGGCCCGAAGTCGTCGTCGGGCAGGATGTGACCGAAGTGCAGAGGACGCTTCCGGCGGCGGCGGGACCACAGCCGACTCCCGATCTGAGCGGTCAGATGCCTTCCGAGCTTGGTCAGTGTCGTCGGCGAGGGGAGCATGTGATCCGAGACCGACATCAACGACAGATCGGGCTCGCCCTCCACACGAACGTCCACGACGTTGTCCCAGCGCAGGCATACCACCGTCTGATCGAAGTTCCGGGCCAGTAACGACGCAACGTCCTTGCCGACCTCGGGGTGCGCCAGGAATCGAGCGATGTCGCCGTCGAAGTCCCGATCTCGTTTGGCCCGGAACACGAGCGTGCCGTCCTCCAAAGAGCACCACCAGAGGTGACTGGGGAAATCGAGGACCTTCGACGCACCCGAATCCGGCACCTCGATGTATCCGGACGGAGCGACACGACAGAGTTCGGCGACAGCGGCCGCCGGATCGGGCACATGCTCCAGCGTGTGAGAACAGACGACGTAGTCGAAGGCGCCCGATGCGAACGGCAGTGCAGCAACATCGGCCATGAAGAGCGGGCGGTCGACACGGGCACCCCCACCGACGATTCGCTGACTCGCCAATGACGATTCCGGATACAGATCGACAACCACATCGGCTCTCCAATGCGGTTGGTCGCCTCCCCCGACATCGAGCACGAGCGCATCAGTGGACACGGGGATGCGGAGACGACGGTCTCGGAACGACTTCAACTGACGGACCAGACCCATAGCGCCCACTCTCACCGCACCAGGTACTAAATCCGAAACTAGCAGCACGGCTGAAGAAGCTTCCCTATCGTGCCCTTCGTCCGCGCCTCGTCCGAGATCCACTCCGTTGTCCAGCGACTCGACCCGAAGGGATCATCCTCTTGAAGACCTCCATCGCCCGCACCGAGCCGACGGCGGAGTTCGCCACCGAGGAGCGCTGCCACATCCTCGAGTGGTGGAACGACCCGAGCGACGCCGACGTCTCCATCGCCCGGGCCCGGGTGGCACCCGGTGTCACCACGGCGCTCCACCGGGTGTCGGTGCACGAGCGTTACCTGATCCTCGAGGGGCGGGGACGGGCCCGGGTGGGCGACCTCGCCCCGGCCGAGGTCGGACCGGGTGATGTGGTCGTCATCCCGGCGGGAGTGCCCCAGCAGATCACCAATATCGGTGCCGACGATCTCGTCTTCGCCTGCGTGTGCACCCCACGCTTCCTACCCGAGTGCTACGAGTCGCTCGAGGACTCCTGAGGCTGCGGTCCGCTATTCGAACAGCGACATGGTGGGCGGAGAGAGCGGCGATCCATCAAGGAGGCGCTCGATGGTGTCGACGTCGAGGCCGACCTCGGCGATCTGAGCGCGCGACCGTCGACCGGTGCCGACCCGGAGCAGGTCGAAGTCGTCGAGATCGAGCGAGCGCAGCTGTCCGGCCAGTCCTGGCGACGCGCCATCGGCCGTGTACAGCAACCAACCGACGGCCACCGCCACGGCGTCGACATCGCGCGCTCCCGGCACTCCCAGCGCATGACGCAGGTCGTGCTCGTGGGTCACCGCATCGAGGACCATCTGTGAGTTGATCGGCGCCGGGATCATCGGCAGCACCGAGTCGAACTGCGTTGACAGGCTCTCCCACGAGTCGACGAGTTCGGCGAGCGACTCACCTCGATGGCGATCGACCTGCGCGGCGGTCCACGCCTCGGTGGTGACGCCTTCCATCCGACCGGCGAGGATGTCCTCGGGCACACCGACCATGTGGGCGACGAGGTCGCGCACCGTCCACGACGGACAGTGCGGAACGACGAGGTCACCGTCGGACTCGTCGCAGGACCGCATGAGGCCGATCACCCGCGCCCGCAGACCGAGGTAGGCGGCGGCGACTCGCTCGTCGGAGGCGAGGTACTCGCTCATGTGGTGTTCGACCACGCCGTCCGGAGCCTCATCCGGAGCTCACCTCGCGTCTCTGCCAGTCTGCGAGGCGTGCTGCGTTCCCCACCTCCATCCGATCGGCGAATGCGCAGTTCCTCCGACCGAAGACCGTCGAGATCAGAACCCGAGGTTCATCGCTGGGTTCCATCATCTCCAGTTCTTCATCGCTAGATCCGCGATGGGTGGTGCACACATCGATCAGGACCGCATCGCCGAGATCGACCGGGAGTCGGATCACGCAGTCATCCGACTCCGGGATCGCGTGATCGTCACTGTCCAACGGCACATCGCGCCGATGGGAGCCCGGCACGAACTGCAGCGATGAGGATCTCTGGAGGTACATGATCACCTTGATGACCTTGCCGTGGTGTTTCGCGCAGTTGTCGTCGGGCTCGAGGTGATGACTGAACCGCCCGCGAAGAAGATCCTTATGCCATTGCTGGGACCGATCGATGGTGATGTCGGTGAGTCCGATCGTCCGGAAGTCAGGACCGAGTGCGGTCGCCATGGCCTTGCGAACCAAGACGTTGCCGGTGATCATCCGATGAAGTGGCTCCAGATCCGGATACCGATGGAATCCGGCGAGGTGTCGCGACGAGGGATTCCGGCGGGTCCTCCGCATGATTCCGACATTGTCGAGCACGATCCGCCGGGCCGCGCCGATGTCTCCGATGTCGAAGCTGCCACGCAGGACGCCCACACCGGTGTCGGCGAGCTCGGTGACGGCGACGCTCTCGGGCCCGGGCTCGGAGGACGGCGACGCGCAGACGGCAAGTCCCCTCTCTCTGAAGGCGCTGGACAAACCAATCCCACTCAAACTAGCGCAATGCCAGCATCGTCACATCGAGTGCTAACACTGTCACATGGAGTTGCAGCCGGCCGTCACCGTGGTGATCCCGATGCTGAACGCCAGCGGTCACATCGCAACCCTGCTCGACAGCCTATGGGCCCAGGACTTCGAAGGGCCCTGGGAGATCATCGCCGTCGACAACGGCTCAGTCGATGGAACGGCACAACTCACCCGGGAGCTGTTGGAGGCCCCTCCCCCAAAGAACCTGCTCCGGGGCGAGGTGATCCTCGTCCCATCTCCGCAGGGCTACGCCACACCGCGCAATGCCGGCGCCCGACACAGCCGTGCCCCCCTGCTCGCCTTCTGCGACGCCGACGGCGCCGTCGACGAAGGATGGCTCACAGCGATCGTCCGGGCCCTCGGAGACCATCCGCTCGTGGCCAGTGCGAAGATCTACGTCACCGACGTCTCGAAGCGTCATTCCGTCGACCCGGGAAATGATGCGCTCCGGCTTCCCTCGCTGCGCGGTATCGACTTCGTCACGACTGCCGGGATGGGATGCTCGTCGGAGCTCTTCGCGTTGCTCGGAGGCTTCGACACGCACTTCGACTGCGGCGGTGAGGACCCGGACTTCTCCCTCAGGGCTCGCTCCCAGTTCGGCACTGAACCGTTCCTGGCCTCGGATGCGGCCTATTGGTCCAGCATTCCGAAGCACCTGAGGACGCGATTCACGAAGGGCCTTCGCGACGGGAGGGCCGAAGTCCGCCTCTACGTCCGCCACCGAGAGAGCGTCCTACGAGAGCCATCAGGCCCACTGACGACACTGATCGACATGAGTGTGATCGTCTGGCGCGTTCTTGCCTATCCATGGAGGAGAGGAAGGAGCGAATCGATCCTCCGCGAGGCCGGGTGCACCATCGGCCGCGCCATCTGGTCGATCCGACTCGGCGTCCGCTGCTTCTGAGTCGGTGCGCAGCCACGGGTGTGAATCGCACCGGACGGGTGCTCAACTCTCGGTTGACCACAGGTCGTCGATGAAGCGTTGGTCCTCGTCGAACAGCCAGCACTCGCGCAGCTTGCCGTCGGCCACCCGATAGAGCAGCACTCGCCGCACCCGTCGCGGTGGACTGCCGAGATCCTCGATGGCGATGAGTGCGCCGAGCGATGCACCGACCAGCATGTCCTCGACCTCGATGAGGATGCGCGCCGTGCGTTGCGAGGCGAGGCCGAGGGCGGCGAACGCGGCATCACGACCCGAATGGGTGCCGGCCAACGGACTGGTGCCCATGTAGTGCAGTTCGATGTCGTCGTGATACGACGCGAGCACGGCCTCGAGATCGCCCGCGGCCCATGCAGCCGCGTAGGCCTGCAGCACCCGCCCGGTCTCGTCGGCATCCGCCATGGCCGGACGCTACCCGGATGCCCGACTCGTTGACAGAATCAGGTCCGCACTCGTACCTTTCGGCGGTGGACAAGATCGAGGTCCTGAACGTGAATGTCCCCGGCCGGGTCTCCCGTGTCGACGCCACGAAGCACGCAGCGATGAAGCGGGCGATCCTCGAAGTGACACCTGCGCGACCGCCGGGACTGTCGGCGGCCGAGATGGTCGCACGGGTCACTCCCCTTCTCCCGGCCGATCTGTGGCCGAACGGCGAGAAGGTCGGATGGTGGCAGAAAACCGTGCAACTCGATCTGGAGGCGCGGGGACTGCTTGTTCGAGACATCGGGGCCAAGCCACTGCGGTGGCACCGCAACTGAACCACCGGACGATCGTGCGATCGACGGCGGAGTGGATGACGTTCACGGGCATCGTGTGGCTGTGGCCGGGAGAGAAACCTTGGCACTTCGTGAGCCTCCCCCCTGCGCTCGCCGACGACCTCGAGGCACGGGCCGCTGAGCAGATCACTCGCTTCGGCATGATCCCCGTCGAGGTCCGATCGGGCGGGGCGACATGGGAGACCTCGGTGGTCCCCGACAAGGAATCTGCGACCTACCTGCTCCCGCTCAAGAAGGCGATCAGGGCACGGCTCGGATGCACCGAGGGCTCCGCAGTGGCGATCGAGTTGAGGGTGAGGTCGACCCGCCTGCGGATCTGAGCCCCCGAGAGGTCTGAGCGGATCCGCTCACACGTCCGGCGGGCCTGGCCGGTGCTCTCCGGTCAGACATCGCTCGACACGTAGTTCGGATCAGACGCCGATCACGCTTCGACCGAGTCGCTCCAGCGAGTCGTCGAACCAGCCGTCGTGGTCGTGCACGACGTTGTGCAGGTGGCCGAAGCGGATGAAGCTGATGAGTCCGATGAGCGAGGTCCACGCCCGGAGACCGGTGGCCAGCCACTCGGGATCGAGTTCGGCCGGAAGTCGCTGGCCCAACTGTTCGATATCGGCACGGACGGACGGTGCGAGTGACGCAGTGGTCGGGGGGCGGAGGCCGGCCGAGTGGGCGTCGACGAGGATGCCGAGCAGCACCCCGGTGAACCGGGACGCCGGGCCGATGGTGTCCTGCGGGGCGCGGTAGCCCGGCACGGGAGAGCCGAAGATGAGTGCGTACTCGGACGCGTGGGTGCCTGACCACCGGTACGCCGCTCGTCCCGCGGCCCGCCACCGACCGAGCAGGTCGTGACGGTCGACGGCGGCCTCGGCCTTCTCGGCGGCGGCGCCGAAGGCCTCGTAGGCGTCGATGATGAGGGCGGTGAGCAGGTCGTCTCGGCTGGGGAAGTACCGGTAGATGGCTGATGACATTCTGAGAGCACTGCTCTCGCAATGAGGCCGAGCGTCAGGGGGAACCATGGACACCACTCACCACCTCGTCGTCGGCGCCGGCCCGGTCGGCTCGACCACCGCACTCCGCCTGGCCGAGCTCCGCCACCGGGTGACGGTGCTGACGCGCTCGGGCAACGGGCCGGTCCACGACGGCATCGAACTGGTGGCCGGTGACGCCACCGACGTCGGCACACTCGAGCGCCTCATCGACGACTCGGGGGCACTGGTGAACGCCGCCAACCCGCCCTACCACCGCTGGCCACAGGACTGGCCACCGTTGCATGCGGCCATGTGCGCGGTCGCCGAGCGGACCGGTGCGCTGCTGGTGGTGATGGACAACCTCTACGCCCACGGCGCCGGTGCGGCGATGCCGATGACGGAGGACACACCGCTGCATCCGACCGGCCGCAAGGGTGCCGTGCGGGCCGAGATGGCGACGACGCTGCTGGAAGCGACCGCCGCCGGCCGTCTGCGCGCCGCGATCGTGCGGGCGTCGGACTTCTACGGCCCGGAGGTGCTCACCTCGGCGTTCGCCGAACGGGTCGTACCCCGGGTGGTCGCCGGGAAGAAGGTGTCGCTGCTCGGCTCGCTCGACGTCCCCCATGCCGTCAGCTACATGCCCGATGTCGCCGCCACCATCACCGCCGTCATCGACCAACCCGAGATCGCCATCGGTCACACGTGGCTCGTGCCCAACGCACCGGCCGTCACGCAACGTCGCATCGTCGAGACGTTCGCCGAGGCGGCCGGCACCACCGCGAAAGTGTCCACCCTTCCCCGGATCACACTGACCCTGGGAGGAGTGTTCGCGCCGATGCTGCGCGAACTGAAGGAGACCTGGTACCAGTTCGCCGAGCCGTGGACCACCGACTCCACCCACACCGAGACGACACTCGGTCTGCGCGCCACTCCGCTCGCCGACGGGGCAGCGGCCACGGTCCAGTGGTGGCAGTCGCGAGCTGCGTGAGTACCGAGCCGGCGTGATCTATCGGCGCTTCGGCGGTTTCAACATCCCGTTGGCGATGAGGCTGTCGGCGGTGGCGACCGTCATCTCGTCGAGAGTGCGCAGGGGCCGGCCGAGGAGGGCGAGCACCCTCGAGTTGTCGATGCGCTGCGGGTTGGAGAGGTCGTTGAGGGCGAGCGCCGCCACCTTGTCGAACTTGGCGACGAGTCGAACCATCACGCCGGGGAGCCGCCCGGTCGGGATCCGGTAGCCCTGCGGCCCGTACTCGGCCGCAAGGATGGCGGCGACGTCGCGCAGCGAACAACTGTCGAGAGCACAAAGGTGCCGCTGGCCGGCGGCGGCCATTGAAGTCATGGCGGCGAGATGCGCAGCGGCGACGTCACGCACGTCGACCATCGCGTACGTGAAGTCGGGACAGGCCGGGAACTCGCGATTCATCAACTTGGACACCGCCTCCACCGAGGTGCTCCCCGATGGACCGCACAGCGGACCGAGGACGAGCCCGGGGTTGATGACGGCGAGTTCGAGATCATTCCCCTCCTCGTCGATGAACTGCCATGCCGCGCGTTCGGCATAGGTCTTCGACTGCTCGGAGGCGCCGATGCGACGATCGTCGGGATTCGACCAGTCGGCCTCGGTGAACACCTTGTCGCGATCGACGCCGTAGAGGACTGCGGCCAGCGAGGAGGTGAGCACGACGCGTCGCACGCCGTTGTCGCGTGCTGCTCGCAGCACGCGCAGCGTCCCCTCTCGAGCCGGCACGATCAACTCGTTCGGGTCCTTCGGCGGAGCCGACGGGATGGGGCTGGCCACGTGCAGCGCGTAGGTCGCTCCCTGCATCACCTCGGTCCATCCGTCATCGCTCATCAGATCGGCGGTGACCACGTCGAACCGGTCGACCGATATCGGATCGGCCACGAACTCGCGTAGTTCGGTGCGCAACGCGTCGACCGCGCCATCAGAGCGCGCCGTGCCGCGCACGCGGTAGCCCGCGTCGAGTGCCTGCACGATGACGTGCCGAGCGATGTACCCGGTGGCACCGGTGACCACCACGGTGATGTCACTGTTCGTCTCCATCGTCCCTCCTACGGGTCAGTGTTCGGTTCTCAACAGAGCCCATGCCGGATCGAGGGTAAGCGAATGATCGTCAGCTCCACAGTGGGCATCATGCCCTCCGGCCCGATCAGTCGAGGTCGTTGACGAACACGACCTTGGTGGCCGGCTCCACCATCCCGTCGGCGGCGGCGCTGAACTGAATGATGCGATCGACCAGTCGTGCCGGATCGAGCGCGCCACTCGCCACGAGTTCGAGCACGGCCGGCGCCGTCGAGCAGGCATGGACACGCCCGATCTCGTAGCGGACGCCCTTGAGGTACATGGTCTGCATCGGCAGCGTCGCCGTCGGTCCGGCACCCCCGGAGACGCTCGTGCACACACCACAGGCCTCCACCGAACGCAGCGCAAGGTTGCGTCCATGGTCGAGCACGTTCACGTCGACCACGATCGGGAAGCGCTGCTCGAGTCGCAGGTCGTCCCATCGACCGCCGGCGTCGACCACTTCGGCACCGAGGGCCGCCGCCGTCTCCAGACGACCCGCGTCGTCGTCGACATAGACGATCCGTTCCGAGCCGAGCGCCACTGCCGACATCACCGCGTACAGACCCACCGAGGGAGCGAGGCCACCGACGACGAGCACGGGTGCACCGGGACGGTCGGCCAGTGGGCCGGCGACGCAGCGGTAGCCGTCGGACACGTTGTCGGGAATACCGGCGGCGGCGATCGGATCGATGCCGTCAGGGAGGGCGAGCAGCATGACTTCGGCCCATGGCACCCTCACCAGTTCGGCGAGCGCGCCCCCGAGGTCGATGTTGCCGTGGGGGCCGAGCCCGAACGCCGTTCCCGACGGCACGTTCTCACACGCGTTGGAGTGCCCGCGCGCGCACGCAGCACAACTCATGCAACTGAGCTGGAACGGCACGATGACGCGGTCTCCCGGACGCCACCGTCCCGCGCTGTCGCCCACGGCCACGATCTCCCCGACCATCTCGTGACCCATCACGAAAGGAGCCGGCATCGGGTAGAGCCCCACAGCGATGGCCGGGTCGAGGTCACAGCGCTCCACGGCGAACGGGAGGACCAGCGCGGCGCGGGCGTAGATGATCTCGGGCGTGGGCACCTCCTCCCACACCAGATCCATCGGCCCACGGAACAGCAGTGCTCTCATGCTCAGCGGCCTCCGGCGAGTAGTATGACGATCGTCATACCCTATTTATGAAGGCCGTCATAGTCAATGGCTCGTCGAGACGTGAGAACCGAGATGATCGAGGGCGCCAGCGAGTTGCTGGCCGCCCATGGGGTGCAGGGAACGTCGTTCGCGCTCGTGCTCGAGACCACCGGGGCACCGCGCGGCTCGATCTACCACCACTTCCCCGGCGGCAAGCACGAACTGGTCCTGGCCGCAGTCGCCGCCGCCGGAGCATCGGTCGCCGCGCTGATCGACGCCGCGGTCGCCGACTCTCCCGATGAACTCGTGCGGATGTTCATCGGCGGCTGGAGGCACACCCTGACCCGTGGAGGCTTCGAACGCGGATGTGCAATCGCCGCGGCGAGCCAGAGCGGGGAGGACGACGTCGACATCCGCGCCGCCGCCGATGACGTCTTCGTGGAGTGGCGTTCTGCACTTTCTCGCGCCCTCGTCCGCAGCGGCGACGACCCATCCGCCGCCGACGACCACGCTGCGCTGCTGATCGCCGCCGTCGAGGGCGCGCTGCTCATGGGACGGGCCGCGCACAGCGCCGAGATCTTCGACGTCATCGAACGCCAGATCCTGCGCCTCCTCGAGCGATAGCGCACGGCTCGTCGCATCAACCGCCGGCTTCTTCTCCTCGGGCTACACGACACGTGTCGCGACTGGCGTTCCGTCTCGTCTGAAGGTGGTGAGCGACAGACAGCGAGCAATCACGATTCCATCGATCGACTCGTGATGTTCGTTCATGAGTTGTGTTCCTTTCGTCGAATGACAGTCGTCGGTAAGTGGGCGGCTGCCATCCGCCTCAGTTCTCCGGATGACTCGAAGATCTGCTGACGGAGCCACTGGTGGGCGACATCGTTCTCGTCGCGTTGGTGCCAGATGAGACTGAGATCGAAGCTGGGAACGGCCACCGGCAGCTCCATCGCCGTGATCGGGAGAGTGCTCGACATCCGCGCCACGATCGAATGCGGGAGTGACCCCACGAGGACGGTGGAGGCGACCAGGTGTGCAGCAACGACGAAGCTGGTGACAGTCGTGACGTGTTCTCTGGTGAGACCCCGTTCGGCGAGCGCGTGATCGATGGGGCCGCTGCGCTTGCCCTTCGGCGACACCGTCACGTGATGAGCCTCGGCGAACCGCTTCGCCGTCCTCCGCCCCGCGAGCAGCGCATGGTCATGGCGGACTACGGCGACGAAACGGTCGGTGAGGATCACCTCGGACACGATGTCATGGTGCTGGTCGACGTGCGCATCGATACGAAGGTCGATCATTCCTGAGCGGAACTGGCTGATGGCGTCGGGGTCCTCCCGCACGAAGTCGATGTCGACGCCCGGAGCCGTCGATCGGACTCGAGTGATCAGAGGGAGGGCGAGTGCGGCGACGATGGCGTCGTCGGCGCAGATGATGAATCGGCGCTGGATCCGGGCCGGATCGGACTCGGGACTCGGCGTGAGCACGGCCACCGCGGCCTCGAGAGCCTGCCGGGCGGGCTCGCGCAGGCTCAGGGCGACGTCGGTGGGGACGAGCGAACGTCCGGCCCGGACGAACAGTGGGTCACCGACCGCCGAACGCAGGCGCGAGAGTGATCGGGACACCGCTGGGGGCGAGAGGTGGAGCGCCTTCGCAGCACCGGCCACCGAGCCGTTCTCGAGCAGCGCGTCGAGAACGCGCAACAGGTTCAGGTCGATGTCCATGGATGTCACAGGCCCGACTTTTCCACGACCGTCATCCTGCCAAGCCTGCCGAGGTGTTCGACTGTCGCCTGACGAGCCGTGCGACCTTCCGTCGATGCACCCACGCGTGCGGGAGGACTGCGATCGCCGCCGCCACCGACAGCGGACCATGGGCGAGCGCATAGTCGTCGCCTCCGACCCAGAGGGTCAGCCCCGTCACGGTCGTTGCCGCCATCAGCATCGCGATGGTCTGGTTCACCGTCCACTTGGAGCGCCGTCGGGGTCGTCGGTACGCGGACCAACTGTGCTTCACGTGATGGATCAGCACGACCGTGAACACCAATGACACCAGTGAGTGCAGAAGCGCTCCGTTCTCATGGGTGAGGAACGCCAGCACGAAGGTGGCGACGAGAGCGATGTCAGCGATGATGCGTTCCGTTCGCTCATTCATCGGATGACCACGCTCACTTCCAGCCCATCGTCGACCGGCAACGATGACGACACGTAGGCACTGGTGTTGCTGCGGATGTAGTCAAGGTAGTCGGCACAGAGTTCAGGCAGGAGTGTCGTGTCGTCGGCGACCACGATCGCCCCGTTGACCAGACGACCCTCGAGGAGTCGCAGAAGTGGCAGGTACAGCCCTTTCCATCCATCGAGGAACAACAGGCTGATCGGCTCGTCGAGGTCGGCGAGTGTCTCGAACGCATCCCCGACTCGCAGTTCGATCCGGTCGGCGAGACCAGCGGCCGAGAAGTTCGCTCGGGCGGCGGCGATCTTCGATGGCTCGGCTTCGGTGGTGATCACCGGCGCATCGTGCGTGCTCGTCGCGGCGGCGAGGTAGATCGTCGACAGCCCGTGCGACGTGCCGAACTCGACGACGCGCCCGGGCCGACGGGAGACGGCGAGCACGTGGAGCAGTCGCCCGACGATCGGGCTGATCGGAATGTAGGCATCCGCCAGCAGGTCGGACATGTCCTGGTCACTCTGCGCGCCCCGCTCCGCTGCGGCATTCAACACACGCGGGATCACTGT
>JBJTGD010000066.1:0-5776 GCA_046093735.1 Acidimicrobiia bacterium
ATCTCGGCGCCGTCGACCTTTCTCTGGATCACGTGACGCCCGCCCATGCCCGTCACCGCGTAGAGCATCCCCCACCCGTTGCAATGGAACTGCGGGAGGGTGTGCAGGTAGACGTCGCGATCGCTCACACCCATGTGCCAACCGAAGATCGACGCGTTCAGCCAGATGTTGCGATGGGTCAACTGCACGCCCTTGGGACGAGCAGTGGTACCGGAGGTGTAGTTGATGGTGGCGGTGGCGTCCTCGTCGGCGGCCCATGGTCGCGGTTCGACGTCGAAACGCATGAGCGCGGCGTCGGTCTCGTCGCCGATGACCCACTTCATCTCGCACGTGACCGATTCGAGGGCCGGTGCGATCTCGGGATCGACGAGCAGGACACGCGCGCCGCAGTGCTCGACGATGTAGGCGATCTCGGCGGCCGCCAGTCGGAAGTTGATCGGCACCAGCACCCGACCCGATCCGGAGACGCCGAACAGAGCCGTCATGAGTCGCGCCGAGTTGTGCGACACCATGGCCACGCGTTCGCCCTCGGCGATGCCGAGGGCATCGAGACCGGCGGCGAGTGCCCGGGCCCGGCGGGCCATCTCCCGGTAGTCGATGGAACCCCAACTCGATGCCGCTTGATCGGGCTCGTCGACGACGGCGATCCGGTCGCCGTAGACGAGTTCGGCCCGACGCAGGAAGTCGTTCACGGTGAGAGGCACGCGCATGGTGATGAGCCTATGGTCAGGCCCCGTCCCGGAGGAAAGGCAGGCCGTGCGCCCGACGACGACCGACATCGCCATCATCGGTGCCGCAGGTTCCTGCGGTCGACAACTGGCCGCTCAACTGCTCAACGAGCACGTGATGGACCCTTCCGCCCGACTCCAGTTGGTGGGTCACCATGGTGGGGCCAGCGAAACCGAGTTGCACGGACTGAAGGTCGACCTGCGCGATGCCTTCGCCGATGACGCGCCGACCATCGAGATCACCGACGATCCCGAGGCCGTCGATGCCGATGTGGTGGTGATGCTGGCCGGGAGGACGATCCCGACCGATCCCCGGGCCGATGTCGATCGGGTCGCTCTGGCCCGCGCCAATCTCGCCGTGTTCATCACCTATGCCGAGGTGCTCGGGCGACGTGCTGTTCCACCGTTGGTCATCGTGCAGTCGAATCCGGTCGAACTGGGTGTCCACGTGTTCAGCCGTCATCTCGGTCGCCACCGGGTGCTCGGTGGCGGATCGTTCTCCGACACCCTCCGCTTCCGTCGTGAACTGGCCGACACCTTCGGCACCCGGCGCACCCACGTGCGGGCCCTCATGCTCGGCCAGCACGGTGATCATCTCGTGCCGGTGTGGAGCGGGGTCGAGGTCGACGATCGCGACCCGGCCGAGGTGCGCGCCGTCATCGAGAAGCTGCGCGCCAGACGACCTCTCTCGGGACTGACCGAGGAGATCGTCGCTCGTCGCGCCGAGCTGCTCGAGCTCGTGGCCGACGGCGAGGTGCATGCTGCGTTCGCCCGAGCGGCCGAGTTGCCGCCCGAGATCCGGGCGGCGGTCAAGGCGTTCCTCGTCCACACCACGGCTGGTCACACGACCGAGATCGTCACCGCCCACTCCGTGGCCGAACTGGTGGGCGCGGTGCTGGCCGGCACCGACGCGGTGGTCCCGGCCCAGGTGCGACTCGAGGGTGAACTCGACCTGCACGGCGTGCTGGGCATGACGGTGCGACTCGCACCGGATGGTTGGAGCGAGGTGGTCGATCCGCACCTGGCCGATGATGAGCACGACGCGATGCGCAACGCCGTGCGCGCCATCGACGGTGTCCTCGCACTGGCTGACACACCGGAGAGCTGAAGCCACGGTGATCGTCCTCGACGCCTACGCTCAAGCCATGCACCGACCTCGCGCACTGTCCGCGCTCGGGACCGTCGCCATCGCCCTGTTGTTGGGGTCGTCGACCGTGGCGTGCTCCGGATCGGGAAGTTCGGCCGGCCGGACGATCACGGTGCCGGTGCTGTGGGCCGGCGCCTCCGCCGGTGGTGTCGAGCAGTCGGGTATCGAGCCGGCGAAGATCACGGTCGGCGACGGCGGAGCCCAGTTCGCCCTGAACCTCGACGACCTCGAGGCCAAGAAGACCGGTGCCCAATGGAACGCGGCCACGGCCAGCGCGGCGGCGGTGGCCACGTTGGCCAGTGCCCTCGATCCGGCGAAGGTCGACGTCAGCTATCGAGTGACCGGTCCGATCGACGGTCCGTCGGGCGGTGCCATGCTCACGGTCGGCACGCTCGCTGGTCTGCGCAGCGACACGTTGCGACGCGCCACGACGATGACGGGCACCATCTCGCCCGACGGATCCGTCGGCCGGGTCGGCGGGATCCCGGCCAAACTCAGAGCGGCCTCGAAGGCCGGCTACACGAAGGTGCTGCTTCCCACCGCCAACCTCAGGGCCTCGGGCGAGCCGTCGACCACCGACATGGTGGCCTACGGAACCTCCCTCGGCCTCGAGGTCCGCGGTGTCGACACCGTGGCCGAGGCCTACGAGGCGTTCACCGGCGTGCAGTTGATCCCGCCGGGCACGAGCGCTCCGGGACTCTCGCCCCCGGTGCAGGCTGCCGCTGACGCCACGACTCGTGGATTGGTCGAGCGGTTGCGCACACAGCTCGCCGCCACGCCGTCGACACTGAGCGGTGAACGCTCCATCGCCCAGCGCGGACTCGCCTCGGCCGAGGCCGCACTTGCTGCTGGCGATCTCGCTCGGGCCTACGGAGTGGCGGTGGACGCCTGCACCGTGCTGGCTCGGGCCGAGGGTGCCGCCAAGGTCGACAGCGTCATTGCCGCCAGCGGCATCGAGGGCGCGCGCCAAGCCCTGCGGACCGACGTCGCCGCGTTGCGCGCCCGCGCCGCCGAGGTCCTTCGATCCGGCTCGCAGTTGTCCGGGGTGGACGCCGTCGCCCAGATCCTGACCCCGGCCGCCCTCGGCTGGACCACCTACTCCGATGCCCTCCTCGCTGGCATCGACAGCGGCCTGGCCGACGGATCGATCACGGCAGTCGGGATGACCGTCACCGGGGCCGCCATCGCCGAACAACGGGTCTCCATCGAGGTGTTCCAGGCCGATGCCCTGACCATGGTGCGGTCGGCGCCGAACGCGCAGGTCACCACGGTGCGTCCACCGGCCGAGTTCCTCTCCGGCTACACCGACTTCCTCATCCGCGCCGGCAAGGCCAACGCCGAGTACTACACCGCCGTCGTCAGTAGGGGTGGCTCGGCCGCCACCGATGCCAGCGGTCAGCCTGCGTTCACGGTGCTCGCCCTCGGTGCGCTGACGGCCGCCGCCGAGTCGATCCCGTCGGGGATCCAGACCATCGACGACGAGATCCGCCAATCGGCGCTGGCCTTCACCTTCTTCGTGATCGGTACCGGCCTCGTGGCCAACACCTCGCTCACCGGGATCAGCGGTTCGGCGATCGGGAGCGATGCGGTGAGCACGATCGACATCCCCGGCCTCGTCCGATCAGTGGAGGAGGCGTCCACACTGGTCGACGTCTACGCCGCGGCGTTCGTGGCCCGATCGATCGACACCGGCTCACCGTTGTGGTCGAGCCGCTGGGGTGTGGGCGCGGCACTGGCCCTCAACGGCACCGGCCGTGACGCCACCGGCGAGGTGATCGCGCAGAACGAGCTCTGGTACGACGTCGTGGCGATGAGTTCACTGTGGGCGGCGACGACTCCCTGAGTCGACCGCGCCGGCGGAGGTTGTTGCTCCTCGCCGGTGGGACCGTCGCCGTCGTGGTGGTGGCGTTCGCCGTGGTCGCCGGCCTGTGGTTCACCCGCGAGTCACCCGGCGAGCGAGGACTCGAGGACGCGCTGGCCGAGTTCCGCGCCGGTGATCCAACCGCGTTGGAGACGATCGGAGCCGTCGTGCAGCGGCCCCGACCGGGGGTGTACGTGGCCGAGGGTTCGGGACGCGCGTCCATCGACTTCCCTCCCACCTCGCAGTCCTACGGCGCCACCATCCCGGTGATCGTGCGGGCCGACGGTGAGGACTGCTGGACGACCGAGGTCGACTTCAACGAGGACTTCCGTCAGACATGGAGCCGGTGTGTGCGAGACGGTGACGTGATCGAACGGTCGAACATCACCGTCACCCGATGGGATCTCGGGGTGATGACCGTCGAGGAACGCGCCGACTTCCAGTGCGATCCACCCGGCACGATCATCCGCACCGGTGCCCGGCCCGGCGAAGAATCCCGCTACCGCTGTCTCGGCACCACGGCCAACGTGTCGGGCACCACCACCTCGGAGGTGTCGTTCACACTCGTCGGCGCCGACTCGATCGACATCGATGGCGTGGCCGTACCGACCTTCCACCACGTCGAGGTCGACACGCTGAAGGGCCCGCAGCGGGGCACCACCCGCATCGACTACTGGTACGCGGTGGAGTCGTTCCTGCTCGTGCGCATGGAGAGAACCGTCAAACTGCGCACCGACTCGCCGGTCGGCGAGGTCACCTACTCGGAGACCGGTTCGTGGCAACTGCGGTCCATGGAGCCGCTCCGCTGACCCGATCGGTGGAACAGCACGAGCCGCCCGGGCCCGGTCCGACCAGTGGTCCTATGCTGCGGGCACAAGGGGGTGGGTCATGTCACGGACCGACAGCGAGATCCTGGGGCGAAGCGACGTCGATGACCTCGACGCCATCATCGCCATCACCAACACCGACACCGACGAGGTCCTGCACGCCGTGCGCGACAACGCCGATGCCATCTTCACGTGGGACTACGAGCGCAGCCGCGTCCCGCTCATCAAGCTCTATGAGAAGGCCAAGACCTCGCAGTGGAACGGTGAGACCGATCTCGACTGGTCGATCGAGGTCGACACCGAGCGGCTGATCCGCGAGGACGAACTGCGTCCCTCGCCCGAGTTGCTGGCCATGATCGGTGTCGACGTGAGCGGCACCGCCCTCGAGCGATGGACCGAGGACCAGTGGGTGCGGTTCGCCATGGAACGACAGAACTGGACGATGAGCCAGTTCATGCATGGTGAGCAGGGTGCACTGATCTGCACGGCGAAGATCGTCGAGACGGTGCCGTGGATCGACGCCAAGTACTACGCCGCCACGCAGGTGGTGGACGAGGCCCGCCATGTCGAGGTGTTCGCCAAGTACCTCGACACCAAGTTGCACAGCCACTACCCGATCAACCATCACCTCGAGATGCTGCTCGACGACATCATCGCCGACAGCCGGTGGGACATCACCTATCTGGGAATGCAGATCATGGTCGAGGGACTCGCCCTCGCCTCGTTCGGGATGCTCCTGCAGGCCACCAAGGATCCACTGCTCCAGCAGTTGCTGCGCTATGTGATGAGTGACGAGGCGCGTCACGTCGCCTTCGGCGTCATCTCGCTGAAGGAGTACTACGAGCACCTCACTGCGGCCGAGTTGCTGGAGCGTCAGGAGTTCGCCTTCGAAGCCGCGGTGCGCATGCGCGATCGATTCCTCTCCCAGGAGATGTGGGAGCGACTCGACGTCCCGGTGAAGGATGCTGTGCGCATCTTCCGCACCGGTGCCACCGCCGAACAGCGCAACGCCGACCCGTTCCAGCAGTTGCTGTTCTCCAAGATCGTGCCCAATTCGAAGAAGTTGGGCTTGCTCGACGCCAACGACGGGTGGCTGCGCAAGCGATTCGACACGCTCGGCGTCCTGCAGTTCGAGGACTGGGCCGACACCAGCGACGAGTACGAACTGCTCGACGCGGTGGCTGCCGACCGCGCCGCCGGCTGAGCCGAGGCT
>JBJTGD010000067.1:0-24783 GCA_046093735.1 Acidimicrobiia bacterium
GGCCGAGTCGGCGGTGACGGGACCGATGCAGGCCACGATCGACGGGCAGCCGTCGGTCCCGAACGAGGCCACCCAGTTGTCGACGGCCGAGGCCGAGGTGAAGGTGATGATGTCGGCGTCGGCCACTCGACGACGCGCCTCGTCATCGGGCACGACCGGCACGTTCCGGTAGGCGTCGACGACCTCGACCTGCCACCCCGCAGCGCGCAGCCCGTCGGGCAGGACGTCGCGGGCCACCGCCGCCCGGGCCAACAGCACGCGACTGCGATCGTCGGGACCGGGAGCGGGGAACGCCGCCAGCAACGACTCGGCCACGAACCGATCGGGCCGCAGGTCGGGTTCGAGACCATGACGGGCGAGCACCGCGCCCGTCCCGGGCCCGATCACCGCAACGCGGGTGCCGTCGAGTCCCCGCCCATCGAGCGCGGCGCAGAAGCGCTCGGCCCCGTTGGGCGAGGTGACCACGACCCAGTCGTAGGTGTCGAGCGCGGCCGCGGCGGCGCGCAGGCCCGCACCTCCGTCGTCAGGATCGACGATCTCGATGGTGGGTACGACGACGGCGGTCGCGCCCTCTCGCTCCAGTCGCTCGGCCAGTCGCGAGGACTGGTGTCGCGGCCGCGTGACCACGATCCGGAGCCCGACGAGCGGTCCTGAGTTCGGACCACCGCCCGTCGATCCCTCACCCACGCGTTGCTCGGCCACCGGCGAAGCCTACGGCCCGACGTCGGATGGACTGCCGGGCCGCGTCAGTCGCGTGCCGCCGCATAGGCGGCGAGGACGCGGGCGCGACTCTCGGCCAGATCGACGATCGGGGCCGGGTAGTCGACACCGAGGTCCACGCCGGCCGCCGCCAGTTCCAGCGGTCCGATCTCCCACGGCTGGTGCACGGCACCACCGGCGATGCCCGCCAGTTCGGGCACCCATCGACGCACGTAGTCACCGCCGGGGTCGAAGCGCTGGCCCTGCAGGATCGGGTTGAACACGCGGTTGTAGGGCGACGCATCGGGGCCCGTGCCGGCCACCCACTGCCAATTGCCGACGTTCTGGGCGACGTCGGCGTCGAGCAGGACATGCCGGAACCACCGCTCACCGCGCCGCCAGTCGATCAGCAGGTTCTTGACGAGGAACGAGGCCACGACCATGCGCACGCGGTTGTGCATCCATCCGGTGGCCAGGAGTTGCCGGACACCGGCATCGACGAACGGGTAGCCGGTGCGCCCCGTGCGCCAGGCGACGAAGCCGGCATCGTCGTCGCGCCAGGCAAGACGCGAGTACTGCGCCTTCATCGGCGAGTCGACCAGTTCCGGTCGCTCGAACAGGAGATGCGCGTACCAGTCGCGCCATGCCAGTTGCCGCACCACCGCAGCGCGCCCCGGAGTGGCATCACCGATCACCGTGGCCACGGTGCGCGGCGACAACGTCCCGAACCGCAGGTCGATGCTCAGCTCGGTGGTGCCCACGATGGCCGGGAGATCCCGTTCCTCCGGGTAGTCGTCGGCCCGGGCGGCCGCAGCCTCCAGACGAGCCAGCGCTCCCTCTTCCCCCGGTCGGGCCTCGTCGCCGCTCAGCGGTCGGATGGTGGGGTAGGCGCCAGTGGCCGCCGGAACACCGTCACCGGGATCATCGCTCACGGCCGCGCCACCGGGGGCGGGCCACGGGTTCCAGACGGTGCGCGCCCATGTCCGATGGAACGGGGTGAACACCTGCGACAACGTGCCGGCGGCGGTGCGGACGCGACCGGGTTCATGCACCAGCGTTCCCCATTCGGTCGACCACTCGATCCCGGCGTTGGACAACGCAGTCGCCACGGCGGCGTCGCGCACCGCCGCGTAGGGAGTCACATCGGCATTGGCGAGGACCGTCACTGCCGAGACGGCGCGTGCCTCATCAACGACGATGCGTCGAGGATCGCCGGTGCGCACCCGGAGTCGACCACCGACGGTGGCCAATCGCTCATCGAGCGCGCGCAGGTCACCGAGCATCCGATCGGTTCGACGCGACGTCGCCGCGTCGAACAGCGCAGGGTCGATGACGAACAGGGCGACGACACGTTCGTGCTCGGAGGTGGCGCGGGCCCACGCCGGGTTGTCGTCGAGGCGCAGGTCCCGACGGAACCAGACGAGCGCGGTGGAATCGGCCACGTCAGGCGATGGGACGACCGAAGGGCACCGTCGTCCACGAGGTGAGGAAGGCCTCGGCCTCCTCGCAGGCCCCGACCAACGGTCCCTTGGGGTGATCGAGCACCGAGGCCACTCGATCGGCCACCAGGGCGGCCGGATCGCGGTCGGGACCCTCACCCGGCCACGAGGCCAACGGACCGGCCGTGGTCACGAAGTCAGGGAGCACGACGACACCGGCCCGACCCAGCGCAGCCAGTGCCTTGGTCGTGACCGGCATGGGCCCGGTCGGGACGATGCACTGGGCGCGCACGTGGGACACGAGGTGATCGCCCAACAGACCGACCTTGGAACCGATGAACAGGACGGTGGCATCAGTGTGCAGCACAGCATCGGCGCCCAAGGTCCTCGTCGACGGTGCGCGGTGGCTGGCCCGCTCGACCACCTACCAGTTCGCCGCCTTCGGCATGCGGGCGTCCGGTGCCTCCGGCGCGGTGAACGCCGCCGCCGACGCCAAGGCCGAGGCCATCGCCGCTGCCGTTGCCGAACTCTCGGGCGAGGCGTGGTCGAACGTGCACCTCACCGCGGGTCGGGGCATCTCGGCCGCCGATGTCTCGGCCCTGCGCGACCACGACCCGCGCCCGGGCGATTGGTTCGCGCAGCGCGACGCCGCACTGGTGGCAGGACTGGTGGCCGCCGCCGAGCGCGCTGCGGGCGGGTTGGCCGGTACCACCGTGGCCGTCGAGCAGTTCGATGCCGCCACCGGTGCCCTCGTTGCGGCACTGGCCGAGGCCGGCGCCACGGTCGCGGAGATCGACGAGGACCTTGGGCGCCGATCGAACGATGCCGAACGAAGCCGGCGCATCGTCGAGGTCGACGACTACGAATCCATCGGTGGTGGTGAATTTGCGGGTGCTCACTCCTCCGAGTCTCGCACAGTGCACCGGGCGAACGTTCGCCGACGACGCACGCCGGATCGGGAGACGAGGGCGCGATAGAACGGCCTCGTGTCGACAGAGGCATCCACTCGGGCGATCGTCGCCGCGATGTTCGCCAACCTGGGCATCGCCGTGGCCAAGTTCGCCGGATTCCTCATCACCCGCTCGAGTTCGCTGCTGGCCGAATCGGTGCACTCGGTCGCCGACACCGGCAATCAGGTGCTCCTGTTGCTCGGTGGTCGCCGGTCTCGCCGTCCCGCAACCCGTCTGCACCAGTTCGGCTTCGGTCGCGAGCGGTTCTTCTGGTCGTTCGTGGTGGCGATCATCCTGTTCTCGCTCGGCTCCCTGTTCGCCATCTACGAAGGCGTCGAGAAGGTGCTCCATCCCCACCCGATCGACTCGGTCCCCTGGGCGATCGGCATCCTGACGGTGTCGATCCTGCTGGAGGCCAACTCCTTCCGCACCGCCGTGCACGAATCGCGTCCACTCAAGGGCGATGGCACCTGGTGGGGATTCATCCGACGCTCGCGCAATCCAGAGCTGCCGGTCGTCCTGCTGGAGGACATCGGGGCGTTGATCGGACTCGTCCTCGCCCTCATCGCCATCCTCGTCGCCGCGGCCACCGACAACGGGGTCTACGACGGCGTCGGTTCGATCGTGATCGGCGTGCTCCTCGGAGTGATCGCCGTGGTGCTGGCCGTGGAGATGAAGAGTCTGCTGATCGGCGAATCGGCCACTCCTGCCGCCGAGGCCCGCATCGCCGCCGCCGTGACCGGTTCGCCCCGGGTCGACACCCTCATCACCATGCGCACCCAGCACCTGGGGCCCGAGGAGGTCCTGGTGGCGGCCAAGGTGCAGTTCGACGCCGAGCTGACGATGGCCGAGTTGGCCGGCGTCATCGACGAGGTCGAGGCCCGGGTGCGAGCCGCCGAGCCCACCGCCACCCGGATCCTGATCGAACCGGATGTCGTGCGGCCCGAGAGCGTGCGGCCCGACACCGACCTCTGAATCGACCGTCGGGACCGAATCCCGACCTCTCAGGTCGACTTTTGAGCGCCGACGCGGCACACTTTCGGTCCCGCACGACGACGAAAGGCCATCGCCATGGCACTGCGACTGGGCGACATCGCCCCCGACTTCACCGCCGAGACCACCCAGGGACCGGTCTCCTTCCACTCATGGAAGGGCGATTCGTGGGCGATCCTGTTCTCCCACCCCAAGGACTTCACCCCGGTGTGCACCACCGAGCTGGGCACCGTCGCCCGCCTCAAGCCCGAGTGGGAGGCCCGCAACGTGAAGCCCATCGGTCTGTCGGTGGATCCCCTCGATTCGCACGTCGCCTGGGAGGGCGACATCGCCGAGACGCAGGGCAATGCCGTGAACGTCCCGGTGATCGCCGACCCCGAGCGGACGGTGGCCGACCTCTACGACATGATCCACCCGAACGCGTCGGACACCTTCACCGTGCGCTCGGTGTTCATCATCGATCCGTCGAACAAGGTCCGACTCATCCTCACGTATCCGGCGAGCACCGGCCGCAACTTCGACGAGTTGCTGCGCGTCATCGACTCGCTGCAGTTGACCGACGGCTACAAGGTGGCCACCCCGGCCAACTGGACCGACGGTGGCGACGTGATCGTGGCCCCCGCACTGTCCGACGAGGAAGCCGACGCGCTGTTCCCCAAGGGCTACACCAAGCTCAAGCCGTACCTGCGCGTCACACCCCAGCCGAATCGCTGAGGTGACACGAACAGGGATGTGACACGAGTGGGATCGCGGGGACGGGCCGAGGCCCGTCCCCGTAGGATCTCCTCGTGACGACGATCAGCACTCCCCCCGGACCTCCCACGGCGGCACCATCCGCCTCCGCCGCCCGCACCGAGGCGGTGACCAAGATCTATGGCGAGGGCGAGACGCAGGTGACGGCACTCGACAACGTCGATGTGACCTTCGAACGAGGTCGGTTCACCGCCATCATGGGCCCGTCCGGTTCGGGCAAGTCCACGCTCATGCACTGCGTGGCCGGACTGGACTCCATCACCTCGGGTCGCATCTGGATCGGCGACGTGGAACTCGGCTCGCTCAACGACCGCCAGTTGACGCGATTGCGTCGCGACGCAGTGGGCTTCGTCTTCCAGGCCTTCAATCTCGTGCCGACACTGACGGCGGGCGAGAACATCACCCTGCCGATGGATCTCGCGGGACGGACACCGGACCGCGAATGGGTCGACACCGTCATCACCACGGTCGGGCTGTCCGATCGCCTGTCCCATCGGCCGAGTGAGCTGTCGGGTGGACAGCAACAGCGCGTGGCGGTGGCCCGGGCCCTCGCCAGTCGACCGGAGATCATCTTCGCCGACGAACCCACCGGCAACCTCGACTCGCGCAGTGGGACCGAGGTCCTCACCTTCATGCGCCGGGCCGTCGACGAGTTCGGTCAGACGATCGTGATGGTCACGCATGATCCGAAGGCCGCCTCCTACGCCGACCGCATCGTGCTGTTGGCCGACGGTCGCATCGTCGACGAGATGGCGTCGCCCACGGTCGATTCCATCATCGACCGCATGAAGCGTCTCGGGGACTGACGTGCTCAAGGTCACCCTGCGTGGGCTTATGGCCCACAAGGTTCGTCTCGTGGCGACGGCGGTGTCGGTGCTGCTCGGCGTGGCCTTCATGTCGGGCACACAGGTGCTCACCTCGAGCATCGGCGCATCGTTCGACAAGACCTTCGCCGATGTCTACGCCCAGATCGACGTCGTGGTCCGCTCCACCAACAAGGTGGAGACGCCCTTCGGGGCCGAGCGCACGCGGATCTCCGGCGACATCGTCCCGACCATCGACGCCGTTCCCGACGTGGAAGCGGCCGAGGGCCAGGTCGTGGGTCAGATCAAGGTGCTGGACAAGGCCGGGAAGCCGTTGGTCACGGCCCAGGGGCCACCCAACTTCGGTCTCAACTGGCTCACCTCGCCGCAATTGAACGGATGGAACCTGATCGACGGGGTCGCCCCTTCGGGTGAGGGCGACATCGTGCTTGATGCCAAGAGCGCATCGGATGGTGGCTTCGCCGTCGGCGACCGCGTCGACGTGTCGGTCACCAGCGGGGTGCGCGAATTCCGACTCTCGGGCATCGCCAAGTTCGGGAAGCTCGAGACCTGGGGCGGCGTGCAGGCCGCCCTGTTCACCACCACGACGCTGCAGGGGATGCTCGGGGAACCGGGCACGTTCGACTGGATCTCGGTCGCCGGCACCGACGGTACGTCACAGGATCAGTTGCGCAACGCGGTCTCCAAGGTCCTTCCGTCCGGAACCGAGGCGATCACCGGCAAGGAGTTCACCGAGGAGAGCCAGGACGCCTTCCAGAAACTCATCGCCATCTTCAACACGTTCCTGCTCGTGTTCGCCCTCATCGCGTTGTTCGTCGGTTCGTTCATCATCTACAACACGTTCTCGATCATCGTCGCCCAGCGCACCCGGGAACTGGCCCTGCTGCGGGCCATCGGCGCCGGTCGCGGTCAGGTCCTCCGCTCGGTGATCGTCGAGGCATTCGTGGTCGGGCTGGTGGCCTCGATCATCGGGGTGGGCGCCGGCATCGCACTCGCCATCGGTCTCAACGCGCTCATGCAGCAGATCGGCTTCTCGGGTCCGGACACCCCGTTGGTGATCCCGCCGGTCGCCGTGCTGGTCTCGATCCTCGTGGGCACGGGCATCACGGTCGTGTCGGCGGTGTTCCCGGCCCGTCGGGCGGCCACCGTGCCGCCGATCGCCGCCATGCGCGACGTCGCCGTCGACCGCACGGGAACCTCGCGCCTGCGACTGTCGATCGGACTGCTCCTCGTGCTCTTCGGCGCCTTCCTGCTGTGGTTGGGACTGTTCGGGGGAATCGACGCGTCGCTGCAGGCGATCGGCGGTGGCGCCTTCTTCGTGTTCATCGGTCTCACGATCGTCGGTCCCGTCGCCGCCGGCCCACTGGCCTCCGTCCTCGGATGGCCCGTCCAGCGTCTGGGCGTGAACGGCCGACTCGCGCGCGAGAACGCGATGCGCAACCCGCGTCGCACCTCCACCACCGCATCGGCGCTCATGATCGGCATCGGTCTCGTCGGCTTCATCGCCGTCACCGCACAGTCGGTCAAGGCATCGACGGTGGAGGCGATCGACCAGTCGATCCGGGGCCAGTACGTGGTCTCCACCGAAGGGTTCGGACCCACCGCGCTCCCCCAGTCGATCATCCCCGAACTGGACGCCGATCCCGCCGTGCGCGCCGCCGCCGGTATCGGTGGGACGTTCGCAAAGGTCGATGGATCCGACAAGTTGCTGCTGGCCACCGATCCGACTGCGTTCGCCGACGTCGTCAGCGTCACCGATGTCGCCGGTTCGTTCACCGGACTCGGTCGGGGCCAGATCGCCGCCTCGAAGAAGTTGGCCGACGACAAGGGTCTGGAGATCGGACGTGAGGTCCCGGCCACCTTCCTCCAAGGCGGATCGACGACGCTCGTGCTCTCGTCGATCTACGACACCGAACTCCCACTGCCCGGATCGGGGTGGATCGTGTCGGTCGACCAGTTCAACGCCAGCATCCCCCCCGACTACCAGACCTTCAGTCAGGCCTACGTGCTGCTGCGGGACGACTCGTCGGCGGGCATCGCCGCGGCCAAACCGGGCCTGGAAGCCATCGTCGCCAAGTACCCCGGTGCCAAGTTGCAGGACCTCGCCGAGTTCAAGAAGGCGCAGACCGATCAGGCGAACCAGTTCCTCGTGATCGTCTATGTGTTGTTGGCGCTGGCTCTCGTCATCGCCATCGTCGGCGTGGTCAACACCCTGTTGCTCTCGGTCTACGAGCGCACGCGCGAACTCGGCTTGTTGCGCGCCGTGGGCATGACGCGTCGACAGGTGCGCTCCAGCATCCGACTCGAATCGGTCATCATCAGTCTCATGGGCACCTTGGTCGGCCTCATCATCGGTCTGGTGTTCGGCTGGGCACTGGTGAAGGCCCTGGCCGACGAGGGCATCACCGCATTCGGCATCCCGTGGTCACAATTGGCGGTGATCGTGGTGATCGCCGTGCTCGCCGGCGTCGGTGCTGCGCTCTATCCCGCCCGTCGCGCCGCCCGACTCGACGTCCTCGCTGCGATCGCGAGCGAGTGATGGCCCACGATCCTCGTGCCCTCGATCCGGCCATGGAGTCCTTCCTGACCGAGTACCAGTTGGCCACGCTCACCACGCTGCGCGCCGACGGCACGCCCCATGTCGTGGCTGTCGGCTTCACCTGGGATCCGGCTGCCGGATTGGTGCGGGTGATCACGTGGGCCGGCAGTCGCAAGGCCCGCAACATCGCCGAACGTCCCGGCTCGGCCGCGGCGGTCTGCCAGGTGGACCGGGGTCGATGGGCCACGTTGGAGGGAACGGCCACCGTCACCGCCGACCCGGAGCGGGTCGCCGAGGCCGTGCGTCGGTATGCCGAGCGCTACCGCGACCCGAAACCACGCGATGACCGTGTCGTGATCGAGATCGCCATCGCCCGGGTGCTCGGCCGGGGCTGAGCCCCGGTCGACCCGGCGGAGCGGGCCGTACACTCCGACCATGTCCACCCAGCGCGAATGGCATCCCGCCTTCGAGGAGTACTGCGTCGCCATCTTCGAATTGCGCGAGGACGACCTCGAGGTGATCCAGGCCCGGATCGCCGAGCGACTCGACGTCTCGCGCCCGGCCGTCTCCGAGATGATCCGACGCATGGAAGGGGCCGGACTGGTGACCGTGGACGGCGCCATCTCCCTCACTGCGGACGGCACGGCACTGGCCGAGGCCGTCGTGCGTCGCCATCGTCTGGCCGAACGATTCCTCACCGATGTGCTCGGACTGTCGTGGGCCGACGCCCATGACGAGGCCGGTCGCTGGGAACACGTGATCTCACCCAAGGTCGAGACCGCCCTGCAACGCGTGCTTGGTGGACCGACGACCTGTCCGCACGGCAATCCCATCCCGGGAACCGGCTATCTGGCGCCCTCGGCCGTGGCGCTGTCGACACTGTCGGTGGGCGCCGAGTTCACGGTCACCCGCATCCCCGAGGAACTGGAGTTCACCCCGGGACTGCTCGAGTTCCTCGAGTCGTCGTCACTGCTCCCCGGTGCCACCGGCTGCATCGCCGCCCTGGCCGATGACGGGGAGACCGTGGTGGAGATCGACGGGCGAGAGGTGACCATCGACCCGTTCGTCACTCGCCGGATCCTCGTCCTCGTCTGAGGTCGTCCGCGTCTGACCTCGGTCACGCCGGATCGTCGAGGCACGCCGGCAGGTCGAGTTCGTGGACGATGGCCAGCCGCTTGGTGGAGCGGGTCAACGCCACGTAGAGGGCCCGCTCTCCCTGGGCCTCCTCGTCGACGATGGCCGCCGGCTCTACCACGACCACCGAGTCGACCTCGAGACCCTTCACCAGTCCCACCTCGACCACGGTGACGCGATGTTCGAGTCCGTGTCGGGTGGCGCGCCCGTAGGCGATATCGGCCTCGTCGAGGGCATCGCACACCACATCGATCGTCGAACGCGAACACACCACCGCGACCTGGCCGGGATCGACGGCCGCTCGCTCGATACGGGTGGCGGCGGCCACCGCGGCGGCCAGGCCTTCCGGTCCGGCGCAACGGACGATGGGCTCGGCGCCGTCCTCGCGCACCGAACGCGGCGCCCGCAGATCGGGGGCGGCGTGCCGCAACACGCGCGCGGCCAGCGCCATGATCGGAGCTGGCAGGCGGTACCCGAGGGTCAACTCGACTCGACGAGGTTCGCGACGTACCGGCAACCGCTCGAGGATCTCGTCCCACGACCCATGGGCCCACTCCCCCGTGGCCTGGGCGATGTCGCCCACCACCGTCATCGAACCGTTCAACGACCGCCGTTCGAGCATCCGCAACTGCATCGGCGACAGGTCCTGGGCCTCGTCGACCACGATGTGCCCGTAGGTCCGGACCTCGTCGTCGTCATCCCCATCGCGACGGCGTCGCGAGCGGGGACCGAGCAGGGCACGGGCCTCGTCGAGCAGGGGCGCGTCCTCATGGGTCCACGCCACCACCATCGGATCGTCGGCGCGCTCCCGATGGAGCGACTCCCACTCGTGATCGGACAACACACCGTGGGCGGCGTGACGGAGCAGACCGCGGGCACCGAACAGGTCATGGAGGAACTGGGCCGGGGTCAGCAACGGCCACATCCACTCGAGCGCCTCACGAACGGTCGGCTCACGACGCAGGCGGTCGCGCACCTCCGATGGCGCGAGATCGCCGCGACCGGACCGCGCCAGCTCGGCGAAGAACTCGGTCTCCACGAAGCGACGGGCCGAGTTGTGACGCCGGTAGCGACGCCGGGCTTCGTCGACGATCCGTTCGCTGCGCTCGGCGGTGAGACACAGATGCTGAAGTCCGTACCCGACGACGAGGTCACGACGCAGGGGGCGTTCACGGTCACGCAGGGCCCGCCGCAGGAACGACACCATGCGCGGATCACCCTTGACCCGGGCGGTGGTCGAGCGGTCGTAGGCCCGGATCGACACGTCGGGCACGAGATCGGCGAGCACCGCCAGCTCGACGCCCGCCTCGCCCAGCGAGGGAAGGACCTGCTCGATGTAGCCGAGGAAGAGGCGGTTGGGACCGATCACCAACACGCCCTGCCCCTCCAACGGGAACCGGTGGGTGTAGAGGAGGTAGGCGGCGCGATGCAGGGCCACCACCGTCTTGCCCGTACCGGGACCACCCTGCACCACGAGCACGCCGGGCAACGGAGCGCGGATGATCTCGTCCTGTTCGCCCTGGATCGTGGCGACGATGTCGGTGAGGCGACCGGTGCGGGCCTCCTCCAGCGCGGTGAACAACGCCCCTTGTCCACGGATGACGGAGTCACCGGTGCCGAGCGGGAGATCGAGTCCGTCGAGACCGGCTCCGAACAGTTCGTCCTCCACGCCGAGCAACCGTCGACCGCGTGTGGCGAAGTGTCGCCGGCGAACGAGTCCCATCGGTTGGCGACCGGTGGCGCGGGAGAAGGGCTCGGCGACCGGTGCGCGCCAGTCGACGATGACCGGTTCCTGCTCGTCGTCGCTCACCCCGATGCGACCGATGTAGAACGACTCGACCGCATCGCCCGGTTCCTCGGGCTCACGATCGATGCGACCGAAGCACAGAGCGGCATCCCCGACGTCGAGATGCACGAGTCGCTGCGCCACGGTGTCGTAGATGACCTCGCGCTCGAACCGGGCCTGCTCGGTACCACCCCGTCCGACCTCCACCATCGACGTCAGCCGGGTGGCGGCGGCCCGGGACCGTTCGAGACACGCGTAGGCGTGATCGATGTAGGCCTGCTCGGCATCGAGTTCGGGGTGTGCGGACACGGACTCTCTCGGTCGGAGAACGGTCCCCGGGAGCCGGAAGGCCTCCGAGGGGGTTCGTCAGTCTAGCGGGACGTCGGTCGAGTCTTCGCTCCCCGCCGGTTGCTCACGCCTGCGAGCGCGTCGGTAGCGTGGCCCCGATGACGCCCCGCCCGCACACCGACGCACCCTTCCTGCGCGCCTGTCGCGGCATCGCCGGAGGACCGGACGATCGGGTGCCGGTGTGGTTCATGCGTCAGGCCGGTCGCTCCCTGCCGGAGTACCGGGCCATCCGCGGCGCCGGCTCGATCCTGGACGCCATCGCCGATCCCGAACTGTCGGCCGAGATCACGTTGCAACCCGTACGTCGCTACGGAGTGGATGCCGCCATCCTCTACTCCGACATCGTCGTACCCGTGGCCGCCATCGGCTTCGGCGTGGACGTGGCTCCCGGAGTCGGCCCGGTGGTGGACCGACCCTTCGCCGGTCGCTCCGATCTCGAGCGACTCCGACCGCTCGATCCCGAGGGCGACACGCCGTACGTCTTGGAGACCGTTCGCATCCTGGCCCGCGAGTTGCCCGTGCCCCTGATCGGGTTCGCCGGGGCACCGTTCACCGTGGCCAGCTATCTGATCGAAGGTCGACCGTCGCGCACCTACACCCGCACCAAGGCGCTCATGCACGCCGATCCCTCGCTGTGGCACGAGTTGATGGAGCGGCTGGCCGACCTCGCCATCGTCTCGTTGCGTTCCCAGGTGGACAACGGTGCCGCCGCCGTGCAGGTGTTCGACTCGTGGGCGGGCGCACTGTCCCCGCCCGACTACGACCGGTTCGTGCTGCCCCACAGCACGCGGGTGTTCGCCGAGATCGCCGATCTCGATGTGCCCCGGATCCACTTCGGGGTGGGTACGGGTGAACTCCTCGGCCGGATGGCGGCGACCGGCGCCGATGTGGTCGGCGTCGACTGGCGGGTCCCCCTGGACGTCGCCCGCACGCGGGTGCCGGCCGGCACCGCTCTGCAGGGCAACCTCGATCCGGCACTGTGTCTGGCGCCGTGGGAGGTGGTGGCCGACGCGGTTCGCGATGTGCTGCGACGCAATGCGGGACATCCCGGCCACGTGTTCAATCTCGGTCACGGTGTGTTGCCCGAGACCGATCCATCCATCCTCGAGCGGGTCGTCGAACTCGTGCACGCCGAGGGCCGTTGCACAGGAGCGACATGAGCGAACGACCGCGACGCGGCTTGGTGGTGATGGCCTACGGCACGCCCCGACGTCCCGAGGACATCGAGGCGTACTACACCCACATCCGGCGCGGCCGTCCACCCGAGCCGGAGCAGTTGGCCGATCTCGTGGCGCGCTACGAGGCCATCGGTGGGATCTCTCCGTTGGCTCGTCTCACCGAGGCACAGTGCGCCGCGCTCGAGCGTGGACTCGAACGTCATGCGCCCGGGGAGTGGACGGTGGTGCTCGGACAGAAGCATGCCGCGCCGTTCATCGAGGACGCGGTGAACGAACTGGCCGATCAGGGCGTCGAGGACGCGGTGGGGCTCGTGCTCGCGCCGCACTATTCGCGCACGAGCGTGGGTGAGTACCAAGGTCGAGCGGCCGAGACCGCCGCCGCCCGCGAGCTGCCGTGGCGATCGATCGAGCGTTGGCATCTCGACGCGGCCTACGTCGACTTCCTCACCGCCGCCGTGCGCGACGCCATGGTCGGGATGCCGGAACGGACCACCGTGCTGTTCACCGCTCATTCCCTGCCCGAACGGGCGCTGGAGGGCGACCGCTATCCCGACGAACTGGCCGAGAGTGCCGCAGTGGTGGCCGAGCGACTGGATCTGTCGTCGTGGTCGCAGGCGTGGCAGAGCGCCGGTCGCACCCCGGAGCCGTGGCGCGGCCCCGACATCCTCGACGAACTGCGTCGTCTGGCGGCCGAGGGCGACACCGACGGCGTGCTGGTGTGTGCCCAGGGCTTCACCGCCGATCACCTCGAGGTGCTGTACGACCTCGACATCGAGACCCGGGCGGTGGCCGATGAACTCGGACTGGCCTTCGCTCGCACGCGCTCGCTCAATGACGACGATTCCGTGATGGATGCGCTGGCCCGACTGGTGATCGACACCGCCGGGGCCGCGGGGTGACCGATCGGCGGCGCGTGGTGGTCATCGGGGCCGGGATCACCGGCCTGACCGCCGCCTTCACGCTGGTGAACTCGCGTCCCGACCTCGAAGTCGTGGTGCTCGAGGCCGACGGTCGCGTGGGCGGCAAGATCATGACCACTCCCTTCGCCGGTCGACCCGTCGACTGCGGCGCCGATGCCTTCCTCGCCCGAGTGCCCGAGGCTCGCGACCTGTGCGTCGAGCTCGGTCTCGACGGCACGCTCACCTCACCGACGCGAACCTCCGCCCTCGTGTGGGCCGACCGCGCCCTGCACCGTCTGCCCGGCGGCCTCGTACTCGGCGTGCCCACCGATCCCGGCGCCATCGCCGAGTGCGGGTTCCTGTCGACCGATGCCGTGGCGCGCATCGAGGCCGATCTGTCGCGCACCACCTGGGTCGACCGGGCCGGAGGTCCGGATCCCGATGGCGACGACGATCCGTCGGTCGGCGAGTTGGTTCGGGCCCGCCTCGGCGACGAGATCCACGAGAAGTTGGTGTCGCCGCTGCTGTCGGGCGTGAACGCCGGCGACGCCGATCGACTGAGCCTCGCCGCCGGTGCCGCGCAACTGGCCGTGGCGGCTCGTCGCGGTCCCAGCCTGGTGGCCGAGTTGCGCGCCATCGCGGCCGCATCGACCACCGATCCCGATTCGCCGGTGTTCCACGGGATCCCGGTGGGCACGCAGACGTTGACCGATCTGCTGCTGGCCCGAATGGTGGCCGGCGGCGCGTCAGTGCACCTGTCGTGTCCGGCCACTGCGATCGAACGTCACGGTCGACGGTGGTCGGTGACGACGCGCCTCGGACAGATCGGGGCCGATGACGTCATCGTCACCGTTCCCGCCGGTCAGGCCGCCCGGCTCCTGACCCCAATCGTCGACGACGTGGCGACCTCACTGGCCGAACTCGAGTACGCGTCGGTGGCCATGGTGACCGTGGCCGTGCGTCGCACCGACGTCGCCGTCCCCCTCGACGCCAGCGGGTTCCTCGTCGCCGCCACCGATCCCCTCCCCACCCTCACCGCTTGTTCATGGGCATCGTCGAAGTGGGCGCACCTCGACGATCCGGACATCGCCGTGCTGCGCGTGTCCGCCGGCAAGTACGGCGACACCCATGCGCTCGATCTCGACGACGGCGAGTTGGTGCGCGCCAGCGGCGTCGACCTCGCCACCACCATGGGGCTCTCGTCGGACCCGGTGGCCAGTCGGGTCACCCGGTGGGTCGACGGACTGCCGCAGTTCCGTCCCGGACATCCGGCGCGGGTCGCCGGGTGGCGCGCCGCCCTGGCCGACGCTGCGCCCGGCCTCCATCTGGCCGGGGCCGCCTGCGACGGACTGGGTCTCCCGGCATGTGTGCGTCAGGGTCGGGTGGCCGCCGCCGCTGTGGCCTGAGTCGCCGGAGCCTGCATCGACGTCGCCCGAGACGACAGGGCATCGCGCACGGCATCGGCCACGATCGTGCCCTCGAAGATGCGCGGGTTCGTACCCGCCCACAGCGCCACCGGGTTGTCGAAGGTGAAGGCCCGGAACCCATCGAGGTCGAGGTGCCCGTGCTCCACCAGTTCCCACGCCTCGCCGAGCACACCGGCGAAGTCGGGGACGTCCCAGTGGCCGATGTCGCTGGCGAAGATGGCCGGCAGACGGGCCCCGAGCGGGTTGAGCGAGGTGTTGAACGCCACCGCCGCCATCGGATCGTCGGCCTCGCACCCGAAGAAGTACTGCTCGGTGAAGATCCGTCGGATGTCGTCGGCCGACGTCACGAGTGACTCGGCGAACTCGTCGACCACATCGTCGCCGACGATCGGTTCACTCAACATGTTGAGGCCGGTACCGAGTCGGTCGAGTCGTTCACGCATCCGTCCCTCGGCATAGTCGCCGAACAACGACGACAGCAGCTCCCGATCGAGCGCGGCCGGGTCGTACTGACCGATGGCGCCGATGTTGCGCTTCTCCCAGTGCCCGATGATGTCGCTGTAGAGATTGCAGGCCCACGCCGTGCCCCCTTCGAGGAAGGCGAAGCGCAACTGCGGGTAGCGCATGGGTACGCCACCGAAGAACAGAGACCGTGCCGTGAGTTCGCCGGCGGCGGCGAAGTTGCCGATGTGATTGAACACGTAGTTGCTGGGCGAGGTCCGCGATCCCCATCCCATTCCGCTGGAGTGGAACGTCGGTGAGACACCGAGTTCGACACAGGCGTCCCACAGCGGCGTGTAGTCGAGCGGCGATCCGTGTCCGAGTCCGTCCATCCACACCGCCCCCGAGCCGTCGCCACGAGGGCGGGGCACGACGCCGCCGAGCATCGTCGCTCGCAGGCCGAGGCTGGTGGCGAACCGGAGTTCCTCCACCGCCTCCTCGGGGGTGAACGTGGGGATGCAGGCCACCGGCACCATGCGGTCGGCGTAGGGCGCGTAGGTCTCGGCCAGGTAGATGTTGAACGCCCGCGACATCGCTCGCCGCAGTTCCTCGTCGGGGACGTGGATGGCCGTGAGTCCGTAGGTGGGGTAGAGGAAGGCGACGTCGATGCCCATCTGGTCGAGCCGCTCGTACATCAGGCGCGGGAGCATGGCCGTGGCCCGGTCGAGGGTGTTGCGGGTGGGCACGCCCCACCACGGTGAGCGGGCCATCCCCCGGGTGCGACGGTCGGTGGCGGCGACGAGCTGCGTGGTGCGGCCACTGTCGACGAGGCGGTCGAACGCAGAGGCCACCGTCTCTCCGGCCACCTCCACGAGGATGTCCCGCACCAGGGGCAGGTACTCGATGATGTGCCCGTCGTTGTCGATCACCGGATGGTCGAGCCGGGCGCGGATGGCGGCGACCTCCTCGTCGGGCCGATGGACGACGGTCATGACTCCCCCTCTGGCGCCCCGGATGCGGCTTCCGGTTGCGGCTGTGGCCGACAGTACACAGGGTGACCGGCTGGCCGATCCGGCCAAGAACCGCAGGTCAGGCCTGTGGATGACGAAATCGTTGCGGTGATGTTGCGATGCCGCCGAAGAACCGCAACACTTTCGCAACAATGTTGGAGCACACCCCCCTCCCCCGGATGGACGAGCGGCCGGTCATCGGTCGTCGTCGAATGCGGCCATGGCACATCGCCGTGGCCATCGTCGTCGTGATGCTCACCGTGGTGGTCGGACTGGTGGCGACCCCCTCGAACGCGTCACCCGCGCTCGACGCATCGTCCGCGAACGCCATCACGGCTGAACCGGTGGCGGCGCGCACCCCCGACATGGGGCCCGAGAGCGGCCCACAGTTGACCGTCGAGGCCTGGAACCGCGCCATCGGCACCGCAGCGGTGCTGGTGGGTGAGACGAAGTTGGGCGCCCCCTACGTGTACTCGGCCGGCGGACCCAACGCCTTCGACTGCTCCGGCTTCGTGCGCTGGGTGTGGCTGCAGCTGGGAGTGACGCTCCCCCACAACTCGGTGGCCATATGGAACATGATCGATCGCATCCCGATGTCGGAATTGCGCCCCGGCGATCTGGTGTTCGACTCGCTCAGGGGCCCGCCCGAGCACGTCTCCATCTACGCCGGTGACGGGATGATGATCCATGCACCGAACGGTGGTGGACGGGTCCGCTTCGATCCCGTCGGCTGGTGGACGGGCGCCCGGGTCGCCGCCGGCCGCATCGCACTCTGACCCGACGCGTCGCCGGGTGACAGGCCACCGGCCTGACAGAGTTGGACCGTGACTCGACTGCGATCGCTGGTGCGCGAGGGTTCGGCGCGGACGCTGGTGCTGCTGCCCGGCTACGCCGATCAGGCCGAGGCCTTCGTGGCTCGCGCCGACCGGTTCGATCCCGACCGGCGCTGGCGGGTCGTCGTGCTCGAGGGTCGACTGCGCAACGAGCGCGGTCCCTACTGGTACGACGTGGACGACGAGGGTCCGGTGACCGCCGAGCTCGATGCTGCCGTCGCGGCCGTCCAGGACGAACTCGACGCCCTGCGGTCGGATGGCTCGCCCGGCGGGCCGGTGCTGGCCGGGTTCTCCCAGGGCGGCGCCCTGGCCCTGGCCACCCTGCTCGACCCGGCCACGTCGACACCCCCGGCGGCCGTGGGCGTGCTGGCCGGCTACCTGCCCTCGCGACCGGAGGGCGCCATCGAGCTCGACCGGGCCTCGGGTCTGCCGCTGCTGCTCGCCCACGGTGACGACGACGCCCTCGGCGAGCCGTTGCGCGGTCGGTCGGCGGCCAAGGCCCTGCAACGCGCCGGCGCCTCGGTGTCGTGGATCCCGACCGAGGGCGGTCATCGCTTCGATGGACCACTGCTCGACGCGCTCGGTGCCTGGCTCGCCGCGCTGGACCGGGGCGAGACACCGCGCGCGCCGATCTGACGGGCCCGATCTGACGAGCCCGACCGCACCGACTACGAAGAGGCACATGAGCGACGTCGCCCCACCACCACCGACCCGATCGACGATCGCCCGCTACGCCCCGGTGCTGCTGGTGGTGTTCTGCATCGCCGTGCTGGTGGCCATGGCCTTCATCAGCCCGTTCAAGAGCCCCCCACCCTCGGTCACCGTCACCGACGCGCTCATCGGGTCCGACAACGACCCCACCGGTGCCTACATGGTGATCTCCAACCCGGGCGGGCCCGACACGCTCCTGTCGGCCTCCAGCCCGGCGGCGTCGTCGGTGGTGCTGCAGGAGGCCGGCAGTTCATCGGCCCCGACGACGGTGACCCGGATCGACGTTCCGGGGTTCGCTGATCTCCGACTGCAGCCCGGGGGCGATCAGTTGCTGCTCCGGGGTCTCGTGGCGCCACTGACGGTGGGCCAGAGGGTGCCGGTGACGCTCGAGTTCGAGCGCAGCGGCACGATCACCGTCGAAGCCGAGGTGGCCACCTACACCACCATCGCCGATCGCCTGCTGCCGCCCCGACTGAAGCTGCCCGGCGAGCAGTAGCCCGGGTTGCAGGGACGGCACCCGAGCGGACATAATGGGAATGGTTCTCATTTCCACTAGTGCCCCGGAGGCTCTCATGGCCCGTCGATCCCCCGTCTTCGTCGTCGGGATGGTCATCGCTGCGTTGGCCCTCGTGGCCTGCGGTGGTTCGCCCGCGGCCGACTCGGAGGGTGAGACACCGGCCGTGACGAAGCCGTTGGTGATCGCCACCACCCCGATCGTGGGCGACCTGGTGGCGAGGGTGGCCGGTGACCGAGTGGTGGTGGAGACGGTGATGCCCCCCGGTGCCGACCCGCACGACTTCGAACCGAGTGCGGCCCAGGCGGCCGGTCTGCGGGGCGCAGCGCTCATCGTGGAGAACGGGCTCGGTCTCGAGGAACGACTGCAACCGGCCATCGACGCCGCCGAGCGCGACGGCGTGCCCGTGCTGTCGCTGGGCGAACTGCTCGATCCCCTCCCGCTGGACGAGAGCGGCGACGCCCATGGCCACGGTGCCGACGACGATGACCACGGACACTCGCACTCCGACGAACCGACGACGACGTCCGACGCGGTCCTCGATCCCCACGTCTGGCTCGACCCCACCCGGATGGCACGCGCCGCCACGATCGTCGCCGTCGAACTGGCCCGGGTCCTGAATGCCGACGACACGACCGCCGCAGCGCTGCGTGACGACGCGCAGCAGTACGCCACCGAGGCGCTCGCCGCCGCCGTCGAAGCGGAACAGTTGCTCGCCGCCATCCCTGACTCGCGACGCATCCTCGTCACCAACCATGACGCGCTGGGGTACTTCGCCAACCGCTTCGGGTTGACGGTGAAGGGCGTGATCGTCCCCGGCGGCTCCACGCAGGCCGAGCCGAGTGCGGCCGAAGTGGCCGACCTCATCAAGGTCCTGCGCGCCACGCGTGTGCCGGCGATCTTCACCGAGTCGACCACCTCGTCACGACTGCCCGGCACCATCGCCCGGGACGCCGGCGGAAACGTCCGTGTCGTGGTCGTCACCACCGACACGCTGGGCCGCAACGGCGCCACCGATTCCACCTATCCCGGACTCATCACCGAACTGGCCCGACGGATCGCCGACGGGCTCCGATCCACCTAGCCTCCGGTCGGTGCACTGGCTGCTCGAGCCCTTCCAGTACGACTTCATCCTGCGGGCACTGTTCGCCGGGGCCTTGGCCGCGATCACCTGTTCACTGGTCGGCACCTGGGTCGTGATCCGCGGGATGTCGTTCATGGGCGATGCGCTGGCCCACGGCGTGCTGCCCGGGATCGCCGTGGCCTTCATCGTCGGTATCGACGTGGCCATCGGTGCCTTCATCTCGGCCATCGTGATGGTGCTCGGCATCAACCTCGTGAACCGCGCCTCACGACTGTCGACCGACACCGGAATCGGTCTGCTCTTCGTCGGGATGCTGGCTCTCGGTGTCGCCATCATCTCGAGGACGAAGTCGTTCACCGGTGACCTCACCTCGTTCCTGTTCGGCTCGGTACTGGGGATCACCACCGCCGATCTGTGGGTGCAACTGGTCGCAGCAGTGGTGACGTTGCTGGCCGTGGTCGTGTTCCACCGGATGTTCCTGGCGTTGTCGTTCAACGCGCAGAAGGCCGCCGCACTCGGTCTGCGTCCGCGCCTCGCCCATCTGGCGATGCTCGTGCTGGTGGCCATCGCCGTGGTGGCGTCGTTCCGGGCCGTCGGCACACTGTTGGTGTTCGGTCTGCTGGTGGCTCCGCCCGCCACGGCGGCACTCATCGTCCGCCGCGTCCCGGCGATGATGGCGTTGTCATGCGCCATCGGTGTGGCGTCGGTGGCGCTCGGTCTGGTGTTCACCTATCACTTCGACACCGCCGCCGGCGCCACGATGGCCGGCACCACGGTGGCCGTGTTCTTCGTGGTGCTGGCGGGGCGCGAACTGCTCACCCGACTCCGTCGTCGGTCCATCGCGGTCGCCTGACATGGACCCGCGCGCCCTGCGCGCCGCGCTGCGGTCGGTGCTCGCCGGTCTGCTCATCGCCGCCTCGATCCCCCCGTGGGGATGGTGGCCCCTGGCCATCATCGGCGTGGCCATGTGGGACCGACTCCTCGCCCACGCCACCGCCCGCCGACGATTCGTGCGATCGACGATCATGGCCGTCACCTGGTTCGCCGCCACGATGCTGTGGATGGTGGACCTGACGGCGCCGGGCTACCCGATCGCCGTGGTCGTGTTCGGGTGCTACGTGGGCGTGGCCGGCATGGCTGTGCCCGCCCGCGCCGATCGGCCGTGGATCCGGTGGCTGGCGCTGCCCGCCGCCTTCACACTGGCCGAGGCGGCGAGATCCACCGTGCCGTTCGGGGGCGTGCCCCTGGCCACCGTGTCGATGGGTCAGGCGGCCGCGCCATTGGGACAGATCGCCCGAGTGCTGTGCGCCATCGGCGTGACCTTCGCCGTCGCCGTGTGCGGCATCGCGCTGTCGGCCCTGTGGGAACGGCGCCAAGTGCTGGGCGCGACGCTGGTGGTCGGCGTGATGGCGATGTGGTTGCTCGCGCTCGTCGCCCCGCGTGGTCACGACGTCCGCACCATTGAGGCCGCAGTGGTGCAGGGTGGCGGACCCCAGGGCACGCGAGCGAACGACACCGACGAGCGCAAAGTCTTCGAACGCCACATCGAGGCCACCGCACTGGTGCGACTTCCCGTCGACCTCGTCGTGTGGCCCGAGAACGTCGTGGCCGTCGAGGGACCGATCGCCACCAACCGGGAAGGTCGCGAGTTGTCGGACCTGGCGACGGAGATGGACACGACGCTGGTGGCTGGCGTGACCGAGGGCGTCGACAGCACGCGGTTCACCAACCTCTCGATCGTGTACCTGCCTGACGGCACCACCGGCGATCGTTACGAGAAGGTGCGACGAGTGCCATTCGGTGAGTACGTGCCGCTGCGCGGACTGCTCGAGGCCGTGGTGGGTTCCGACTCCGATCTCTCGCCCCGCGACGCCATCGCCGGCACCGAGCCCGCCATCCTGCGCACACCCGCCGGGGAGCTGGCCGTGGCCATCTCGTGGGAGATCTTCTTCACCAATCGCGCCCGCGACGGCGTGCTGCACGGTGGACAGATCCTGCTCAATCCCACCAACGGATCGTCGTACTGGTTGACCCAGGTGCAGACCCAACAGGTGGCCTCCAGTCGCCTGCGCGCCATCGAGACCGGTCGCTGGGTGCTGCAGGCCGCGCCCACCGGGTTCTCGGCCATCGTCGATGATCACGGGCGCGTGCAGCAACGAACGTCCATCTCCGAACAGGCCGTACTGCAACAGCCGGTGCCATTGCGCGACGGCGACACCATCGCCACTGTCATCGGCCCCCTTCCGATGGTGTGGGTCAGCGTGGCGCTCGTCGCCATCTCATGGTGGGTGGCCACCGGCGGCTTCCGTGCTGCGCGTCGTCGCGTCGGCCGCCGCGCCGACGGCAGCGAGACGGCCTGCGCCTCACAGCTCCAGCAACAGCGTCACCGGTCCGTCGTTGATCGAGGCCACCTGCATGTCGGCGCCGAAGACACCGGTGGCCACCTCGAGCCCACGGGCCCGGAGGTCGGCGACGACGATGTCGATGAGCGGCGCCGCGTGCTCGCCGGGCGCCGCGGCCGACCAACCTGGTCGACGGCCACCGGTGGTGTCGCCGTAGAGCGTGAACTGACTCACCACCAGCACACCATGACCCGCACCCAGCTCGTCGACCGAAAGGTCCATGCGACCGTCGTCGCCAGCGAAGACGCGCAGCCGGGCCACGCGCGCGGCCAACCGGCGAGCGAGGTCGGCGTCGTCGGTGTGGGTGACGCCCACCAGCACGCACAGGCCCGGTCCGATCCGGCCCACGACCTCGCCGGCCACCGTCACCGAGGCCTCGGTCACGCGCTGCACCACTGCCCGCACGGGTCCTCCTCCCGACCCCGACGGCAAGGGCCATCTGGCCCCAGGGCCCGTATTGACCCCCATCGGAGGGCCCGACGAGACTTGCGAGCCCATGTCGAACCGTACCGCCCCCCACGGTCGCACCGAGTTGGCCGCCGACGGCGAGCTGCCCCTGCGCATCGCCTACCTCACCTACCGGGGCAAGCCCCACGTGGGGGGACAGGGCGTGTACACCCGTCACCTGACCAAGGCCCTGTGCGACCTCGGCCACGAGGTCGAGGTGCTCGGCGGTCAGCCCTATCCGGTGCTCGACCCCCGGGTCCCCCTGATCGAGCTGCCCAGCCTCGACATCTACAACGACGCCTACCCGATGCGGCTACCGCTGCCGTTCGAGATCAAGGGCATCGGCGATGCCGTGGAGGTGGCCACCTTCGCCGCCGGTTCCTTCCCCGAGCCGCTGGCCTTCTCGGTGCGGGCGTGGCAGCACCTGCGACACCGGGTCAACGACTTCGACCTGGTGCAGGACAATCAGTGCCTCGGGTACGGCCTGCTGGCCATGCAGCGCGAGGGACTCCCCGTACTGGCCACCATCCATCATCCGATCACCGTGGACCGACGCCTGGAGATGGAGCACTCCGAGACGGCGTGGAAGCGGATCTCCAAGGCCCGGTGGTACTCGTTCACCAAGATGCAGACCCGGGTGGCCACGCGCATGACCCGCGTCATCACGGTGTCGCAGAACTCGATGGCCGACATCCACACCGACCACCATGTCGACCTCAATCGACTGCACGTCGTGCCCGTGGGCGTCGACCAGGACCTCTTCCGTCCCCTCGACCACGTACGCCGCATCCAGGGTCGACTGATCACCACTGCCAGCGCCGAAGTCACCATGAAGGGGTTGCGTTACCTGTTGGAGGCCATCGCCAAGTTGCGCACCGAACGCCATATCGAACTGGTGGTGATCGGACGACTCAAGGAGGGCGGCCCGTCGGCCCGGATCATCGACGAGTTGGGTCTGCGTGACGCAGTCACCTTCATCACCGGTGTACCCGAGGAACGCATCATCGAGCTGTACTCGGAGGCCGAGGTGGCGGTGGTGCCCTCGCTCTACGAGGGGTTCTCGTTGCCGGCGATCGAGGCGATGAGCTGCGGTGTCCCGCTCGTCGCCACCACCGGCGGGGCGCTCCCCGAAGTGGTGGGCACCCACGACGACACCGCGCTGTTGGTGCCGCCCGGTGACAGCGACGCGCTGGCCGCCATGCTGCGCATCGCCCTCGACGATGCCGAACTGCGGGCCCGCATCGGTGCCGCCGGTCGGCAGCGGGTGATCGACCGCTGGACATGGCGCCACACGGCTGTGGGAACGGTCGAGCACTACCGCGCGCTACTGGCCGAGACACCGCACATCCAGATGCGTCGGCCGGGCGGTGCCGCCGCCGCGCCTCGTTTCCGTCAGCGCCACCGGGACGCATGATGCTGACCGCCGACTACGACCGACTCGGTCTGCGACCCGGTGATCGTCTTCTCGATCTCGGATGCGGTTTCGGCCGGCATGCCTTCGAGGCCCTGCGACGAGGCGCCCGGGTGGTGGCCTGCGACATGGCCGAACCCGAACTGCGCTCGGTGCTCGACACCGCGGCGGCCATGCGCGCCGCTGGCGAGATCGCTCCGACGCTGTCGTGCACGGCGGTGAACGGCGACGCCACGCGCCTTCCGTTCGCCGATGGATCGTTCGACCGCATCATCGCTTCGGAGGTGATGGAGCACGTCGCCGACGACGACGCCGCCCTCGCCGAACTGACTCGCGTGCTGCGGCCGGGCGGCACCATCGCCATCACCGTGCCCGCCGAACTGCCCGAGCGGATCTGCTGGCGGCTGTCCGACGAGTACCACGCCCCCAAGGTCGAGGGCGGGCACGTTCGCATCTATTCGCGCCGTTCGTTGATGGCCAAGCTGCGCGAGGCCGGCCTGTTGCCCGGCGGCTCTCACCGCGCCCACTCGCTGCACACTCCCTATTGGTGGCTGCGCTGCGCCGTCGGACCCCAACGCGAGGACGCCCGCTCTGTACGCACGTACAAGCGACTCCTGGAGTGGGACATCGTCGAGGCCCCCGCCGCCACCCGCATCGCCGACCGTGTGCTCAACCCGGTCCTCGGGAAGTCGTTGGTCGTCTACGCCGCCAAGCCCGTCACCCATCGCACGGGTCCGCGTGCCGAACTCGCAGGAGCCGCTGTCCGATGACCGAGATCCCCGCCGTCGACGACATCATCTCCGCCGAGCAGGTGCGCGCCACCGCCGAGGCCATCGCCGACTGGCAGTTGGCCGACGGGATGATCCTGTGGTTCCCGGGCGGACATGCCGATCCGTGGAACCACACCGAGGCGGCCATGGCCCTCGATCTCGCCGGTCTGCGCACCGAGGCGGAGCGGGCC
>JBJTGD010000068.1:0-4137 GCA_046093735.1 Acidimicrobiia bacterium
AGCGTCTCGGCCAGTCCGTGGAACACACCGCAGTCGAGATACACCCAGCGGCGCTCGTCGATGTCACGCTGCGACACGAGCACGACTTCGGCTCGCAACACACCGGCGTCGGCCACGAGGTACCGGCCGGGTTCCATGAACAGGGGCATGTCGGTGCCGACCCAGCGGGCTACCGAGGCGGCGATCTCGCGTCCGTAGTCAGCAATGGGCGCCACCGGGTCGGTGTACGAGCCCGGGAAGCCGCCACCGAGGTTGACGAACGACAGGTCGAAACCGTCAGCTCGCAGCGAGGATCGGATGGCACCGACCGTGCGCAGCGGCGTGTCCCACGCGTGCGGACTGCGCTGTTGGGAGCCGACGTGGAACGACATCCCCACCGTGAACCCGTGGGCCAGGGCCGAGCGGAGGAGACGTTCGCACTGGGCCGGCCCCGTGCCGAACTTGCGCGACAGCGGCCAGTCGGCGCCGCCGCAGTCGTGCCACAGGCGCACGCAGATCTCGGCCTCATCGGTGAGGGCGGCGATCTTGGCCAGTTCCTCGGGGGAGTCGATGGTGAAGGTCCGCACACCGTGCTCGATGGCATAGGCGATGTCGGCCGACTTCTTGATGGTGTTGCCGTACGAGATCACCGAAGGCTCGGCTCCAGTGGCGAGGCACAGGTCGATCTCTGCCGGACTGGCGACGTCGAAGCCCGAACCGAGGGCGGCGAGTCGCCGGATGATGGGTTCGGCCGGGTTCGCCTTCACGGCGAACAGGGCCTTGGCGGCAGGCAAGACCGAGCAGAGCTCCCGGTAGAGGCGCTCGACGACATCGACATCGACGACCACGAACGGCGTCGGAGCGCCGGACGTGTCGAGGAACGTGCGGAGGGCCGGGGTGATCTCGGACAAGAGCGGAGACAATAGAACAACGCCGATCGGCGCTGCGAGTCGATCCGGCCCGGGCCGAGGTGACCCGGACCGCACCGATCACTCGAGCCAGCGCGACGGCTCGGCAGCCGGACCGATGCCCCCCGAGGTCGACCATTCGCCGATGGTGGCGTCCTCCACGCCGCACTCCCGGAGCACCGCAACGGTGTCGGCACCCGGGGCGTGGGGGCCGTCACCGATGGCGGTCGGGGTGTCGTCGAAGGTGACGGGGTGGCGCAACAGCGCCACTGGTCGACCGTCGGGATCGGAGCGCGTCTCCACGAAGGCCAGATGGCGCACCTGCGGATCCTCGAACACGGCGTCGAGGGCCAGCACCGGCCCCGCCGGGATGTCGGCGGCCACCATGCGTTCGACGCAGTCGGCCACCGTCATCGAGGCCAGGTACGACTCGCAGGCCGCGGTGAACTCGGCCCGGTGAGCTCGTCGCGCCTCGTTGGTGGCGAAACGCTCGTCGTCGAGCAGACCGAGCAGGTCCAGTGCACCGAGGAACGCCTCGATGGCCTTCAGACCGGCGATGTTCACCCACCCGTCGGCGCAGCGATAGGTGCCCATGGGGAAGAACGTCGGGTGATCGTTGCCCGACTGGGTCGGGACCTCCCCGTCGGTCAACCAACGACAGGCCTGGAAGTCCATGAGGTTGAGCATCGACTCCAACAACGACGTGTGGACCCACTGCCCCCGACCGGTGCGCTCCCGGGCGTACAGAGCGGCGAGCACGCCCTGGGTGAGAAAGGTGCCAGCGGCACTGTCGGAGATGGCGATGCCCACCCGCCACGGTCCGTCACCCGGCGGTCCGGTCACCGACATGACACCACCGAGCCCTTGGGCGATCTGGTCGACACCGGCGCGATCGGCATAGGGGCCCGTCTGACCGAACCCCGAGAGGCTGGCGTACACGAGTCGGGGATGACGTTCGCACAGCACCTCGGGGCCGATGCCGAGTCGGGTCTTCACCGCCGGGCGCATGTTCTCCACGAAGACGTCAGCCCGGGCGATCACTGCATCGAAGGCGCGGCGCCCGTCGGGTACGCGCAGGTCGATGGCCACCGATCGTTTCGAGCGCACGAGGTTCGCCCCATCGGACCCTCCGATGTCACCCCGACGCGGATCCACGACCCGGATGACGTCCGCGCCCATGTCGGCCAGTTGCCGTGTGCACGTCGGACCGGATCGGGCGGTGGTCATGTCGACGACCCGTACCCCGTCGAGCGCGCCTCCTGATCGATCACTCATCACTCGTCTCCCCCGGCCCGTGCCCCGACCTGTTCGTCGGCCCCTTGCTACCGTCGCCGCCGTGGACACCGGATGCGAGCAACTGCATGCCTCGGTCGATGCCGACGGCATCGGCACGATCGTGTTCGACAACCCCGACAAGCACAATGCCATGACCGGCGACATGCTCGCCGCGTTCTCCCGAGTGTGCGCCGCGTTCACGAACGATCCCGACGTGCGTGTCGTGGTGGTCACGGGCGCCGGCGATCGAGCCTTCATCTCCGGCGCCGACATCGCTCAACTCTCCAGCGGTGCCCTGGGCGCACCGGGTGCCGCCGATGCCCAACAGGCCGCCATCGGTGGTCTGCGCGCCGTCACCAAACCCACCATCGCCATGATCCACGGCTGGTGCCTCGGCGGCGGCGTGATGGTCGCCCTCGACGCCGACATCCGCATCTGTTCCACCGATGCGGTGTTCGGGATTCCCGCCGCCCGGCTGGGCGTCGGGTATCCGCATTCGGCCACCGCCACCCTCGTGGCCCTCGTCGGACCGGGGCAGGCGTCGGAGATCCTCTACTCGGCTCGTCGGATCGACGCCGCCGACGCCGAACGCATCGGGCTCGTCAATCGCGCCGTTCCCCACGAGCACCTCGAGCGCGAGGTGCTCGACCTCGCTCGGTCCATCGCCGCCAACGCCCCGCTGTCGCATCGGGCGCACGGAGCGTCGATCCGAGCCGCGGTGTCGGGCAACGACGCCGACCTGGCCGCAGTCGACCCGGCCCTCGCCACGGCCTGGGCCAGCGAGGACTTCGCCGAGGGAGGTCGTGCCTTCGCCGAGCGGCGCGAACCGCGGTTCGAAGGTCGCTGATCGGTCCGGCACGAGGACCGCGGCCGCCCCGGTCGCACCGGCCCTGCTCCACCCCGTCCGTAGTAGACCTCTGTCGGCCCACGCCGCCGTCACCGACCCAGGGAGCATGCGATGTCCGAACCCCTCGTCCTCGTCGAGGCCGACGGTCCGATCCTGACCGTCACCATCAACCGTCCGGAGAAGAAGAATGCGGCCAACGCCGAGGTCCTGTGCCGCTTGTACGACGCGTGGGTGCGACTCGACACCGACGACTCGCTGCGCGTCGCCATCCTCACCGGCAAGGGAGACACCTTCTGCGCCGGCATGGATCTGGCCGAGATCGGACGCCTGCGCGCCGGGGTGATCGACAACGAGTGGCTCCAGCGCTTCAAGGACCAGCCCGAGGTGATCCTCGGCGGTTGGCTGAAGACCTACCGCCCGACCAAGCCGATCATCCTCGCCGCCGAGGGGTTCGCCCGGGCCGGCGGCACCGAGATCCTGCAGGGCACCGACATCCGCGTCGCTGGCGAGAGCGCCGTGTTCGGTGTGACCGAGGTGCAGCGCGGCCTGTTCCCGATGGCCGGCTCGGCGGCGCGCCTGCGTCGTCAGGTCGGCTACGCCATCGCCGCCGAGATGCTGTTGGGTGGCGAGGACCTGCCGGCGCGTCGCGCCTACGAACTCGGACTGGTCAACCACGTCGTGCCCGACGGTCAGGCACTGGCCAAGGCGCGGGAGATCGCCGAGCGCATCGCCCGCAACGGTCCGCTGGCCGTGAAGGGGATCCTGGCCACCCTGCGCGAGACCGAGGCCATGCCCGAGAGCGAGGCCTTCGAGATCGAGATGCGCCATGGGGGCGTGGTCATGTCGTCCAACGACGCCGCCGAGGGTCCGCGCGCCTTCCTCGAGAAGCGCGATCCGATCTTCACCGGGACCTGAGCCATGGCCGGGACGCGCACTCGCCCATCGGATCGACCCGTCGTCGTCATCGCCGGACTCGGCGACACCGGCGTCATGGTGGCCACCCGACTGGCTCGATCGTGTCGGGTCGTGGCCGTCACCACCCGACCCGCACTGGTGAGCGGACAGGAACTGGGCACGCGACTCGTCGACCCCGATCGATGGAAGCGCAACTACTGCCTCCCCCTGCGC
>JBJTGD010000069.1:0-3191 GCA_046093735.1 Acidimicrobiia bacterium
AAGTTCGCCCGGCGGCCGTTCTTCGTGCCCGAGACGAAGCGCATCTCCGAACTGTTGGGTGAGATGCGGGCCCGTCGATCGCACATCGCCGTGGTCATCGACGAGTACGGCGGCACGGCTGGCATCGTCACCATGGAGGACGTGATCGAGGAACTGATCGGCGAGATCTCCGACGAGTACGACATCGACGACTCGCAGGTGCAGCGCCTCCCCGGCGGCGTGCTGGTGCTGCACGCTCGTCTGCCCATCGACGAGGCGTCTGCGGTGCTCGGCGTCGAGTTGCCCGAGGGTGACTGGGACACCCTCGGCGGGCTGATGTTCCACCTGCTCGGTCACGTGCCGTTCGAGGGCGAGAGCGTCGTCCACGACGGTCTGCGACTGCGGGCCGAACAGGTCAAGGGTCGCCGCATCGGCGCCGTGCGGGTGGAACGGGTCGGCGAGAGTACGTGAGATCGGGATTCGCGTCGATCGTCGGTCGACCCAATGTCGGCAAGTCCACGTTGCTCAACGCCGTCCTCGGAACCAAGGTTGCCATCACGTCCGACAAGCCCCAGACGACGCGCACCCAGGTGCGCGGTGTGCTCAACCGACCTGACCTGCAGATCGTGTTCGTCGACACGCCGGGCATCCACCGACCGCGCACACTGCTCGGTGAGCGGCTCAACGCCACCGCGTCGGAGATGACCAGTGGTGTCGACGTGGTGTGTCTCGTGGTGGACGCCACCGCGCCGATCGGGCCGGGCGACCGGTTCGTGGCCGCCAAGGTGCCGGCTGATGCCATCGTGGTGGTCAACAAGACCGATCTGGCCTCACCCGACGAGGTGCTGGCACAACTGGCCCGCGCCGCCGAGCAGATCGACGTCTCGGCCTACTTTCCGGTGTCGGCCCGCACCGGCGCCGGAGTCGGAGCGTTGGTCGACGCCATCATCGACCGACTCCCTGAAGGTCCGGCCTGGTATCCCGACGACATGGTCACCGATGTGCCCGAGGCGTTCTGGGTGGCCGAGCTGGTGCGCGAGCAACTGCTGGCCGTCACCCGCGATGAACTGCCGCACTCGATCGCCACCAGGGTCGTGGAGTGGGAGTGGCCGCGCATCCGCGTCGAGATCCTCGTCGAGCGCGACTCACAGAAGGGCATCGTCATCGGACGCAAGGGTTCGGTGCTCAAGCAGGTGGGTACCGCCGTGCGCGAGCAGCTCCCGCCCGGAGCGTTCGTGGAGTTGTTCGTCAAGGTCGACAAGGACTGGCAGCGCAGGGCCGGTTCACTCGATCGACTCGGCTTCTGATCCGTCGTTCGGTTCGCCGTCGCGCAACGCGCGCAGGAACGACTCCACCTCGGCGCGGTCCTTGGTGCGCCGCATCGGCGGCAGCGCCCGGATGAAGTCCCACCGGTAGTTCTTGGTGGCCAGCCGTGGGTCGATCACGGCCACCACCCCGCGGTCGGCCCGGGAGCGGATGAGTCGGCCCGCACCCTGGGCCAGCAACGTCGTGGCCCGGGGGAGATCGACCAGTCGGAACCCGTCGGCGCGGGCCTGTTCTCGCCGGGCCTGCAGCAGCGGATCGTCGGGCCGGGGGAACGGCAACTTGTCGATGGTGACGAGACTGAGCGTGGCCCCGGGCACGTCGACGCCCTGCCAGAAGCCCATGGTGGCGAACAGACAGGTGCTGGCCTCGGCGGTGAACTGTTCCACCAGACGGGCCTTGGGCAGATCGTCCTGGGCCAGCACCTCGACGTCGAGTTGGTCGCGCATGGCCTCCACCGCCGCGTGCAGCGCCCGATAGGAGGTGAACAGCGCGAGCGTTCGGCCCCCGGCGGCCTCGATCAGTGCGGCGAGTTCGTCGTGCATCGCCGGCTCCCATTGCGCATCACTGGGCACCGGCAACGAGGTGGCGCAGTACAGCAGCGCCTGTTCGTCGTAGTCGAAGGGGCTGCCCACATCGAGCCGGTCGTAGGAGTCATCGGGGGCGCCGGTCTGTTCGGCCAGCGCCGCGGGCAGCGTGGCGCTGGTGAGCACCACGGTCTGACGCGACCACATCGAGTCGTCGAGGAAGGCGGCGACGTCTATTGGGGCCAGACGCAGCACCGGTGCATCCGGTGTGCCTTCGATCCACGCCACCTGACCGTCGCCCACCTGACGAACTGCGTCGAGATCGTCGATGAGCGAGGTGGTGGCTTGCATGCCCCGCTCCTTACGGGCCTGGGTGTCGACGGGCACGTCGTCGGGGATGCGACGCAGCGCGCCCAGCGCAGTGTCGAGTCGCGAGCGCGCCAGGTCCAGCGCGCGCAACGCCTCACCCCCGAGCGCGCTGCGGATGCGTTGGCCGATGTCGTCGGTCAACGCATCGCGCCACAGTCGCGAGCACTCGTCGATGCCGGCCACCAGTTCGGGATCGGCCAGCACGGTGCCCAGTGTGCGCGACAGGGCGGTGAAGCGCCCGGGCGTGAGCTCGACGCCACTGGTGGCCGACACCGTGTCCTCCAGCTGGTGGGCCTCATCGACCACCACCACCTCGTGCTCGGGGAGCACGGCGCCGTCGGTGGCCAGATGCAATCCGTAGAGATGAGTGTTGACGATGACGATGTCGGCCTCGGCGGCTCGGCGTCGGGCCTTCTCGGTGAAGCACACTTCGCCGCGCGGGCACTTGTTCTGCCCGGGGCATTCGCGCGGCCCCACGCTCACCGCGCTCCACGCCCGGTGCGAGGGTTCGAGAGCCAGTTCGGCCCGATCGCCCGACTCGGTGCGCCGCGACCAGCGCACCAGTTCGTCGACCTCCTCGGCCACCGATTTGGCGCCCATGTCGAGAGCCAGTCGTTCCTCGGGATCGTCGAGCTCGCTCACCCGCTGCAGACAGATGTAGTTGGACCTGCCCTTGAGCACCGCCCAGGTGAACTCGTGGTCGAGCGTGTCGGCCAGGAAGGGCAGATCCTTGTCGGCCAACTGGTCCTGAAGGGTCTTGGTGGCGGTGGCCACCACCGTGCGTCGTCCCGACAGGATCACCGGCACGAGATAGGCGAACGACTTGCCCGTGCCCGTGCCCGCCTGCACCAGCAGGTGCCGACGTTCGACGATGGCCCGGGCCACCGCCTCGCCCATCTCCACCTGCCCGGCCCGGTGCTCACCGCCCGGGAGTCGTTCGGCGATGTCGTCGAGGGCGGCGCGGGTGTGGCCGGCGAGACGGTCGGGAGCGGC
>JBJTGD010000070.1:0-2687 GCA_046093735.1 Acidimicrobiia bacterium
ACGGTGAACCCTCACCACTCGAGCACCTGGCGGCGTCGATCGGCACCGCCGATGGTGTGGACGCCTTCGCCGCCAGGTACCGAGGGTTCTTCGCCGACCCGGAGCGCCCCGCCGCCCGTCGGGCCCTCGACGCCGCGGCGAAGATCCCGCCGCATGTGCGCGCCTCCGAGATCCTCGGTATCGGGGTCGACACCATCGCGATCTGCTCGACCATCGGCGGTGCCGATCGACGCCGCCAGGTGCTCGAGTGGTGAGGGTTCACCGTCGGCGCTGCGCAAGGGTCCGTCGCGCAACATGGTGTCGACGAGTACCAGAGCGAGCACGCGCTCGGGATGGCGACGGGTGAACTCCATGGCGCCCGGAGCACCGCCGGCGTGGGCGACGAGCACGACCGATCCGACCGCCAGCGCATCGAGCACACATCGAAGGTCGTCGGCGTGACCAGCGATCGAGTAGCCGCCATCGGGAGCGTCGGACTGGCCATGACCGCGGCGGTCGAGGGCGATCACCCGAAGGCCGGGCCCGAGGGCGCCGATCATGTCGTCCCAAGCCCGACGGTCCGAGCACCAGCCGTGCACGAGTACGAGCGGCGTGCCCTCGCCCGTGTCGTCGACGGCGAGGCGCGTGCCGTCGGCGGTGGTGACGATCACCGGAGGTCGATGACGGCCCGACCGAGGTAGGCGCCGGCGGCCAGTTCGTCGAACACCACGCCCGCCTCGTCGAGGGAGCCCGTGCGTCCGATGTGACTGCGCACCACACCGCGGGCGGCGAGGTCGACCAGTTCGCGCATCTCCTGCACGGTGCCCACCGCTGAGAACACGATCGTCGGATCCTTGGAGAACAACTCGAACGGACCCACCGAGAACGCACCCTGGTCGGTGGCGGGCAGGCCGACACCGATGAACAGTCCCCGCTTGCGCAGCAGTTCGAATCCCAGTCGGTAGCCAGCGATGCTGGCAGCGAACACCAGCGACGCATGGGCACCGCCAACCTCGGCCGCAGTCGCCGCCGCATCACCGGGTTCCACCGCCCACTCGGCTCCCAGTTCGCGCGCGAAGGCCAGACGATCGGCACCGACGTCGACGGCCAGCACACGGTGGCCGAAGGCGGCGGCCAACTGGACGGCGTAGTGCCCCAGTCCACCGGCGGCGCCGAGCACCGCCACCACCGACCCCGGGCCGATGTCGTGGGTGGTCAACTTCCGCACCGCCGAATAGGCGGTCAGACCGCCGCAGGCCAGGGGTGCCTCGAGGTCGTCGACCGCCTCGGGCAGCACCACCAGCGCCGGCGCCCAGATCGTGTAGGTCTCGGCCATGGCCCCGAGCACCTGCTTGGCCTGGGTGCACAGGCGGGGATGTCCGTCGACGCAGAACTCACAGGAGCCGCACCAGAAGCCCCCTCCGGCGCCCCCGAGTCCGAGGATCACCCGGTCGCCGACCGCCACGAAGCGCTCGGCGCCCGGGCCGAGACGCTCGACGACACCGATGGCCTCGTGTCCGATCGGTCCCGACGGAGGAGCGAAGCTCCAGTCCTGTTTCACCAGATGCAGATCGGAATGGCACACGCCGCAGGTGTGGATCCGCACCACCACCTCGTCGCGACCCGGCTCGGTCGTGTCGGCCTCGACGACGACCACGGCTCCACCTTCGGCCCGTGCTGCTCGCATGTCCCCTCCCGTTGTGCTCGTGCCACCCTAGGTCGCTCGGTGTCATGTCGCTCGGTGCCGCGCCGCCCGATGTTGCCCCGCTCGGGTAGAACTGCCGCATGCGACCGACCGGGATCATCTTCGCCGCCCTCGACTGCGACGCCGCACTCATCGAGGACTGGAACCGCTGGTACGACCTCGAACACACCCCGCCCAATGTCCTGCTCGACGGTGTCATGTCCAGCAACCGCTACGTGTCACCGCCGGGATGTCATGCAGCGCGACTGGCGCACGACGACTCGCCGTTCGCGCACGGTCGGGCCTCGTTCATCACCGTGTACACCTTGACGGGAGATCCGGGCGCCGCCTTCGACGGGATGAGCGGCCTGCGCGAACGACTCATCGACGCTGGACGCATGGCCTTCCCTGACGATCGCAAGGCGGTGCGACAGGGTGACGTGCTGGTGGGCGTGGCGGCGGTGGCCGATCCCGCCACCCGGTGCGAACCGGACGACGTCCCCTTCCTCGGGCACACCGGGGTGATCGTCACGCAGCGGACAGGGGATGAGGCGGCGGGAACGGCCCGGACCCGATCTCTGCTCGGCGAGCCCGGTGTGCACGGAGTGTGGACGTTGGCGTCGAAGTTGCGGCCGGGCGTGATGATGGACATCACCCTCGTCGAGGGTGATGTGGCGGCCATGGCCGTCGACCTCCGTCGCCGGGTGCCGTTCGCCGCCGGCACCGACGTGCTCGTCGACGCGCCGTTCGAGCGGATCGTGCCCCTGCACTACCCGTGGGCCGAGGCCATTCGGGCCTCCGACCTCCCGTCGACGGTGGGTTGATCGCTCGGCTTCGGATCAGCCCAGTTGGTAGAAGGGATCGGCCCGGCGCAACATGATGTCGGCGCGCTGCTTGACCGATTCCTCGAATCGGCCCTCCTCCACCATCCAGAACCGATTGGCGTAGAGGCCGTCGACGACCTGGTCGGCGACTTCCGACAGTGGCGTCACGGCCACCGGAGTGCCCGCGGCCTCCATCGAGG
>JBJTGD010000071.1:0-12916 GCA_046093735.1 Acidimicrobiia bacterium
CCCCCTACGGGGGTCCCCGAAAATGTCGAGCGAGGGGCCGAGAACGCTGTCGTGGTGGGGATTCGGCCATACTCGGACGGTGAGCGCGACCGGTTCCGATCCTTCCGACGACCTGCGGCCCCTGGGCGAGGCCGGGACGGCGGAGCGACGCCCATGGGGCGCCTTCGTCGTGCTCGACGACGGCCCGGCGGCCAAGGTCAAGCGCATCACCGTGCTGCCCGGAGAGCGTCTGTCCTATCAACTGCATCATCGGCGGGCCGAGATCTGGACGGTGGTCGACGGCACGGCCACCGTGACCATCGACGGCACCGATCACACCGTGCGCACCGGCGAGGTCATCGCCATTCCCACCGGTAGCGCTCATCGCGTGCGCAACGATGGCGCCGCGCCTCTGGTGTTCATCGAGGTGCAGACCGGCTCGTACTTCGGGGAGGACGACATCGTGCGACTCGAGGACGACTACGGGCGAGCAGGCTCCTGATGGACTTCACCCCCAGCCCTCGCGCCGCCGAACTGCAGGACCGTTTGGCGCGCTTCATGGACGACTGCGTGTATCCCGCCGAGCCGGTGTTCGCCGAACAGATGCGCGCTTCGGGTGACCCTCACTTCCACCCGCCGGTGATGGAGGAACTCAAGGCCGAGGCCCGGACCCGCGGGCTGTGGAACCTGTTCCTCCCCCACGTCACCGAGTGGACGCCCGATCCGGTGTCGAACGTCGACTACGCACCGCTGGCCGAGATCACCGGACGCAGTCCCCTGGCCCCCGAGGCGCTGAACTCCGCCGCCCCCGACACGGGGAACATGGAGATCCTCGCCCTGTTCGGCACACCGGAGCAGAAGGACCGATGGCTGGTGCCGCTGCTGGCCGGCGAGATCCGTTCGTGCTTCGCCATGACCGAACCCGATGTGGCGTCGTCGGACGCTCGCAACATCGGGCTGTCCATCCGGCGGGACGGCGATGACTACGTGTTGAACGGTCGCAAGTGGTGGATCTCGGGTGCGGCCAACCCCCGCTGCGAGGTCGCCATCGTCATGGGCAAGACCGATCCCGATGCGCCCACCTACACCCAGCAGTCGATGGTGCTGGTGCCGATGGACACACCCGGCCTCACCGTGGTCCGCGACCTGTTGGTGTTCGGCTACAACGACCGCGAGGGTCACTGCGAACTGCGGTTCGAAGATGTCCGCGTGCCCGTGTCGAACCTGCTCGGCACCGAGGGTGGCGGATTCGCACTGGCCCAGGCCCGACTCGGGCCCGGACGGATCCATCACTGCATGCGATGCATCGGGATGGCCGAGCGGGCGTTGGAACTGATGTGTCGACGGGTCACCGAGCGCGTGGCGTTCGGCAAGCCGCTCGCCCAACAGGGTGTGATCCAGGAATGGATCGCCGACTCCCGCATCGAGATCGAACAGGCCCGGCTGCTGACGATGAAGGCGGCGTGGTTGATGGACACGATCGGCAACAAGGGCGCTCGAGTGGAGATCTCCGCCATCAAGGTGGTGGCACCGAACGTGGCGTTGCGCGTCGTCGACCGGGCGATCCAGGCCCACGGCGGAGGTGGTGTGTCGCAGGACTTCCCGTTGGCGGGCATGTGGGCCGGCCTGCGCACGTTGCGCTTCGCCGACGGCCCCGACGAGGTGCACCGGATGCAGTTGGCCCGTCGCGAACTGGGCCGCTACGTCGACGACGCCGCTCGCTGAAGGACGCTCAACGGTCGTCGATGACCGCACCGGGAGCAGACTCGGCGAAGAGCATCTCGTTCTCCAACGCCTCCAGTTCGAGTTCGGAATCGGAAGCGCGGGCCGCTGCGACCCGGAGCATCAGAGTCGACAGCACGGCGGCGACGAGCGACGCGACCAACACGCCCACCTTTGCCTGATCGGTGGCCTCCACAGTGTCGAACGCGAGACTGGTGACGAACAGGGCCACGGTGAACCCGATACCTGCGGCCATCGAGATCCCGAGCAGGTGCAGGGATGTGGCCCCACGTGGCCGGCGGGCGATACCTAGCGCGATGGCCAGTGTCGCGGCGCCGAAGACACCGACCGTCTTGCCCACCACGAGGCCGAGCGCCACCCCCCAGGTGACCCGCGATCCGACAGCCGCCGACAACGCCTCACCACTGAGCGCGACACCGGCGTTGCACAATGCGAAGATCGGGATCACCACATAGCTCGTCCAGGGCAACCATCGATCGATGATCCGGTCTCCAACCGGAACGGACTCGCGGATGAGGAACGCTGCGTTCTCGACGTCGGCTGCCGTGAGCTCGGCCTGGTTCTCCAGTCGATCGGCGATCTCGGCCGCACCGAGATCGGGACGGAGTGGTTCGGTGGGCATGAGGAAGCCCATGGCCACACCGGCCACCGTGGGGTGCACGCCTGAACGGTAGGTGCAGTACCAGACGATCACCCCGAGTACGAAGTACAGCGGGCCGAACCACACCCGACGCCGACGCAGCATCCACACCGCGACCAGCAGGACCAGAGCGGCCAGCAACCACAGCACTGCGATCGACGAGCTGTAGAAGACCGCGATGACCGTGATCGCGCCGAGATCGTCGGCAACGGCGAGCGACAACAGGAACAGCTTCAGCGCGGCCGGAACACGCTTTCCCGAGAGCGAGACGATCCCGACGGCGAAGGCGATGTCGGTCGCCATCGGGATTCCCCATCCGTGGGACTCCGGGGTTCCGGCGTTGATGATGAAGTAGATGAGCGCCGGGATGACCATCCCTCCGAGCGCGCCAATGATGGGGAGCGCTGCTGCGCGTCGATCGCGTAGTTCACCCTTCACCAGCTCTCGTTTGATCTCGACGCCCACCACGAAGAAGAACAGCGCCATCAGCGCGTCGTTGACGAAGGTGAGAACGGTCAGGTGCAGATCCACCGATCCGAAGACCAGAGAGACCTCGGCATCGAGGAACCCGGCATAGGACGAACGCCAGGGCGAGTTCGCCCACACGAGGGCGATGACGGTGGCCGCCAACAGCAGCAGACCGCTGGCCGCCTCAATGCTGAGGAACCGGGCCACGGGCCGGGCGAGTCGCCGGGCGAACAGTCGATCGGTGCCCAGCCACGTGTGTGACCACCGGTGGTGCTCGTCGAGTCCTCTGCTGCTCATCAGCCCTCTCTAGTCGGCGCCCCGCCGTCGGCGGTTTCCGGTTCGTGACATCTCGGTTACGGCGTTTTCTGGCGCAGGGTCCGGGCGGCCGACTCCACGTCGTCATGCAGCGGCAGAATCCTGTGCAGCCCGGTCAGTTCGAACTCGCGTCGGACGCCGGGTTCGGCCCGGGCCACGGCCACCGACCCGCCCCGTTGAGCACAGCGCCGCACGACCTCGAGCACGAGGGCCAGTCCGAGCGAATCGACCAGATCCACCCCGCACAGATCGAGCACCACCAGAGGCGGGTCGTCGAGCGCGGCCAGCACCCGCACCAGTTCGGCGCGGGCCCTCGGCACGGTGGCGAGGTCGAGATCCCCCGCCACGGTGATGACATCGACTCCGCCGGGCGCGCCGGTCACCACGAGTTCGGGCACCACGGCCTCAGGGTACCGACCGAGGCGACGTCACCGGCGAACCGTACGATCCGGTCGATGGCCCGCACCACCGCTCCCCTCGATGTCGACGCCTTCGTCGAGACATTGCGTACCGATCACCGCGTCGTGCACGTCGAGCGCATTCCGGCCCGATCGGCACGAGTCGCTTCGCCGGCGTCGCCGACCCCCGACGCGCTGGCCCACCTCGTGCCCGCCGATGGACTGTGGTCGCACCAGGTGGAGGCGATCGATCACGTGCGCGCCGGGCGATCGGTGGCCATCGCCACCGGCACGGCCTCGGGCAAGTCACTGTGCTTCCAGTTGCCGATCGCCGAGGCCATCGCCTGTGGCGACCGACCGGCGACGGCGATGTTGCTGTTCCCCACCAAGGCCCTGGCCCAGGACCAGTTGCGCTCGGTCGGCGCGCTCGACGTTCCCGGAATCGTGGCCGTCACCCACGATGGCGACTCCACCCACGAGGAACGGTCGTGGGCCATGCGCCACGCCAACGTGCTGTTGACCAACCCGGAGATGCTGCACGTCTCGATCCTCCCAGCGCACGCCCGCTGGGGAACGTTCCTCAAGCGCCTGCAGTACGTGGTGATCGACGAACTGCACATCCTGCGCGGCATGTTCGGCAGCAACGTCGCCCATGTCCTCCGTCGACTCCGCCGCCTGTGCCATCACTACGGATCGGATCCTGTGTTCGTGTTCACCTCGGCGACCATCGGCGAACCGGCGGCGATGGCCAGCGAACTGAGCGGACTCGATGTGGCAGCCGTGGTCGACGACGGCTCGCCACGGGGCGAGCGGTTGTTCGTCCTGTGGGATCCCTCCGCCAACGAGGAGGGAGAAGATCCCGACGAGGCCCGTTCGTTCTCGTCGGCCCGCGACTCGGCGGAGGTCTCGGCGGCACTCGTGCGGGCCGGACTGCGAGCGATCACGTTCAGTCGCAGTCGCAAGGGCACCGAGATCATCGCCGCCGATCTGCAGCGGCGACTCCCCAAGCGACTGGCCAACGCGGTCCGCCCCTACCGAGGCGGGTACCTCACCGCCGAGCGCCGAGAGATCGAAGCCGATCTGTTCTCCGGGCGACTGCGTGCGGTGGTGGCCACCTCGGCACTCGAACTGGGCATCGATGTCGGGGGACTGGACGCCTGCGTGCTCGACGGGTTCCCGGGCACGATCGCATCGATGTGGCAGCAGGCCGGACGAGCCGGACGCTCGACGCAGTCGTCGGTCGCCGTGCTGGTGTCCGGCGACGACCAACTCGACCAGTGGTTCGTGCAGCATCCGAACGAACTGTTCGACCGCCCACCCGAACCCGCCGTCGTCAATCCGGCGAATCCGCACGTGCTGCTCCCCCATCTCGCCTGCGCCGCGTTCGAACGACCCCTCACCGCCGATGACGAGCGATGGTGGCCCGGACTGCTCGAGGACGGGGTGCGCGATCTCGTCCTCGCCGATCGATTGCGGGTACGGCCCGATGACACCGGGGCCGGGCCGGTGGCGGTGTGGGCCGGTCGGGGTCGCCCGGCCAACGGCGTGGGCCTGCGCAGCGCCAGCGGCGAGGAGTTCCGCATCGCCACGGCCGATGGCACCCTGATCGGAACGGTCGACGGGGCCCGTGCGTTCCGACAGGTGCATCCCGGGGCCGTCTACCTCCACCAGGGGAATGCCTGGCGGGTCCACGAACTCGATCTGTCCGAACGTGTGGCAGTGGTCGAGCCCGATCCCGGTGACGAGTACACGCAGGTGCGCGCCACGACCGACATCTCCATCACGTCGGTGGACGAGACCCGCTCAATCGGCCGGGCCGAACTCGGTCTGGGTGCGGTGCTGGTGGAGACGCGCATCATCGGCTACCGACGATTCGATCTGCGCACCCGTGAGCAACTGGGCGTGCACGATCTCGATCTGCCATCGACACGACTGGAGACACGCGGGTTCTGGTACGTGATCGACGACGCCCTCACCTCCATGGCCGGCGTCGGACCGGCCGAGTTGCCCGGCGCGCTCCACGCCATCGAACACGCCGGCATCGGCATCCTGCCGTTGTTCACCATCTGCGACCGATGGGACGTCGGCGGCGTGTCGACGCCGTGGCTGCTGGAGACCGGCGCGCCCACCATCGTGATCCACGACGCCGTGCCCGGTGGTGTGGGCATCGCCGAGTTGGGCTTCGCTGCGGCCGACCGACATCTGGTCGCCACCATGGAGGTCATCGATTCCTGCGGATGTGCCAGCGGTTGTCCATCCTGCGTGCAGTCACCCAAGTGCGGGAACGGGAACGACCCATTGGACAAGCACGCAGCCGTCGAACTGCTACGGGCGATTCTCGACTGATTCGATGCGCATCGCAGCAGTGGTGCGCAGGATCGGATCGGGAACCAAGGAGCCGATGAATGGAAGCTTGGTGACGCTGTGGTACCGAACCACCACCTGCACCGATCGCCCGTCGTCGACGAGTTCGGTGTCCACCGCCAATCGATCGGACGCCAGCGCCGAGGAGCGTTCGGCGCTTCGTCGAGCAGCGACGGCGCGATCGCCGGTGGCGACCGATGCTGCTCGCGCCGCCTCCCGGGCGGCGTGGGTGAGCAACACCTGGTCGCGCACGACGAGGCCGGCCTGGAGCAGCAGGAGGACGAAGAGCACCACGAGGGGGAGGATCAGCGCCAACTCGACGGTCGACTGACCCCGATCCCCCCGCCCCGTCGTGCTCACAACACCTTGCCGATCACACCGTCCATGACGGCATCGAACAACTGGCCGATGGCGCCCGACTGGGTGGCCCAGCCGAGCAACAGCAGGGCGACGCCGGCTGCGCCGAGCAGCACGAGCGCGTACTCGGCCGTGGTCTGACCACGCTCGGCGCGGTGCGGGCCATGTCCGGTACGTCGGGGATGGTGGTGGCCGATGGTGCGCAGCGCAGTGGCCAGGGAACGACACCGTGTGCGGAGTCGATGCATGGTTGTCTCCTTGTCTGAGAGGGATCTGCGGGGGAGGTGATCAACGGCCGAGCGACTGCACCGAGACGACCAGCAACGGGACGATCGCCAGCAGGCCGAAGGCGGGCAGCACACACAGCACGAGCGGGAGCAGCAACTGCACGGGGAGTCGACGAGCGGCCGTCTCGGCTGTTCGACGGCGTTGGAGTCGGGCATCGAACGCCACCCGCTCGAGCGCCGGGGCCAGCGGCACGCCGTCGAAAGCCGCCGAGCGAAGTGCGGCCACCAGCGGGCGGACCGGTTCACCCAGCGGCTCGAGGGCATCGAGTGCATCACCGAGACGGACGCCGAGTCGCACTCGTCGTTGCACCTCGCGCAGCGATTCGACGAAGGGTTCGGGCGAGCGCTCGAGGACGAGATCGACGACTTGATGAACGGTGAGCCCTGCCGCCACCGCCAACCGGAGCAGATCGACCAGTTCGGTCACCGCGCCGGCGATCGCCGCCTGTCGCCGACGCAGTCGGGTACGCGACCGCAATGCGGGCACGAGCGTGGCCCCAGCTGCGGCTGCGATTCCCAGAACGGGACCGACGCCGATCAACGGTGCCGCCCCACCAGGCGCGCCATCCACACAGCTCCGAGGCCATCGAGCGCGAGTCCGATGACGAGACAGGCCCATCCGATGGGTGAACCGAGGAGCATCGACCACAGGCGGGGTTCGAGCGCACCGACGACGAGGGTGAACGCCACCGGGGCCACGACCAGCAGTGCCGCCGAGGCCCGGGCCTGGGACGAGAGGGCCGTGACCTCGCGCTCCAGGGCGACCCGATCGCGCAGCGACTCGGCCACACCGTCGAGCACCGCCGCGCCCGATCCTCCGGCCTCGGCACTCAACTCGAGGGCGACGGCGGCCAGTCGACGGTTGGGCGAGGGGTCGGACGCTCGCCATCGCGCCACCGACGGGGCCACTCGCTGTCCGGATCCGATGTCGGCGGCCAACGACGCGAGGAGTTGGTCGCCGGCGCCAACGCCGACGATGGCATCGGAGAGGGTGGATCCGGCGCGCAGGCGGCGGACCACGCGGTCCAGTGCTTCGGGCACCGTACGGTCGAGCCTCCGTCGGCGACGGTCATCGACCAGTCGCACGACCGGACCCGTGCCCGGGACGGCCCGACGACCGATCGAGCCGGTCGAGCCGGGCGCGGTCGGACCGGTCGGTGCGACGGGGGTCGGGTCGGCGAGTCTCCGACGAACACGGCGATTGGCCCGCAGTATCGGCAGCGACCGGACCGTCTCGACCGTCGCCAGCACGGCGAGGACCGGCACCAGCAACGCCCACACCGTCGTCATGACTCGAGCCACTCGGCCGAGGCCGGGGACATCCGACGTCGAGACGGGCGCGACGGCAATCGAACCAGTCGGCCGTCGCCGTCGGTGAGGACGTTCACGCCGGTCGCCACCAGGGAGAACTCCTCGTTCGAGGGTTCGGCCACTTCGGTGATCCGACGACTCCCATCAGCGGTGCGAGCGACGTGCACCACGAGGTCGATCGCCGCACACAACTGCGCGCGCACCGCAACCGCCGGCAGCGCCACATCGCTCATGAGCACGAGGGTCTCCAGCCGACGGAGGGCGTCGATCGAGGAATTGGCGTGACACGTCGACATCGATCCGTCATGACCGGTGTTCATCGCCTGCAACATGTCGAGGGCCTCGTCGGCCCGCACCTCACCCACCACGATCCGGTCGGGCCGCATCCGCAGCGCGTTCCGCACGAGTTGACGAATCCTGACCTCGCCCTCTCCCTCGGCGTTGGCCGGGCGGGCCTCCAGACGCAGCACATGCCGTCCGGGCAGGCGGAGTTCGGCGGCGTCCTCGATGGTGATCACCCGTTCGTCCCGATCGATGGAGCCGGCGAGGGCATTGAGCAGCGTGGTCTTGCCCGCACCGGCACCGCCGCTCACGACGATGTTGCGGCGACCACCCACCGCCCAGCGCAACAGATTCGCCACACCGGGTGACGCCACCGCATCGAGGTCGATCCCCCGCGCGCCGAAGCGTCGGATGGTGAGCAGCGGGCCGTCCACGGCCAGTGGCGGGATGACGGCGTTGACCCGCGAGCCGTCGGGCAACCGGGCATCGACCCACGGCGAACTCCGGTCGATTCGCAGACCCAGCGGCGTGACGATGCGTTCGAGCAGCGCGATCGTCACGGTCGGGGCCAACACGAGATCGGTGCTCTCGAGTCGACCGTGACGTTCGATCCACACGTCACCGTGCCCGTTGACCATGACCTCGTCGACGGTCGGATCGGCGAGCAGCGGATCCAGGCGATCGAGACCGACGGTCCGCGACCGGACCCGATCCACCACGACGGCCAAGGTGGCGTCATCGAGGAACGGATCGATCCGCAGCGCCATCGCCACGACATCCTCGGCCGCGTCGGCGGGCGCCGAGAGCAGATGACGATGCACGGCATCGACGACGGCGTCGACGACGGAATCGAGCGAGGCCGACACGTTCTCAGGCCGCAGCGGCCAACGGTCGGGCGATGGCCATGGGCAGCCGAGCGGCCAGGAGTCCGGCATCGACGGCCCGGGCCACGGCGGCGTCGACGGGAACGGTGGCGATCACGGGCACACCGAGCACATCTTCGACATCGATGCGACCGAGGGCTCGTCCGTCCTCGGCCACGAGCACCACGCCGTCGGGTCGGCGGCCCACGCTCAACGCTCGCCGCAGCGACAGGAAGCACGGTCGCGTCACGAGCCACGAACGATCGGACCGATCGAGCAGGATCCGTCGCACCTCGTCTGACGCCTCGGCCGCCGGCGGCGGAACCAGCGAGCCGAGATCGATGACGACCGGTCGTCCCAGTCCGGCGAGATGAGCGGCGAGGAGCTCGGCTCGTTCGGCGCCGCCGTTCCGACGACGCCCCCGCCACACCAGTTCGACACCGTCGGCGACGGGGCGGGTGAGTCGGTCGATGGCCGCCGGTCCCACGGCGTCGTCGGCCGCCAACCAGTCACTCAACCCGGGGCCATCGGGTTCCGGCGCGCCCAATGCGGCCGGCGCATCACCACCGAGATCGACGAGGACAGCGTCTCCCTCACCGCGCCGACCGAGGAGAGCAGCCAGCGCTGCCGCCACCACCGTGACACCCGATCCACCCTTCACCGACCACAACGTCAACATCACGACGCCGTCTCCTCTGCTGTCATGCACATCGTCACCAGAGGGAAGGACCGCAACCTAGGGAGACGTCGATGACGCAACAAGGGCCGATCGCCTCGCGCAGTGCACTGCGACACCACCCGTAGGCTCTGCTCGTGGACGCCGCGTTCTTCGATCTGGACAAGACGGTCATCGCCCGGGCGTCGATGGTCGCCTTCGGTCGGTCGTTCCGACGCGCCGGGTTCATCAACCGCCGAATCCTCCTGCGGGCCGCCTGGAACGGCATGGTCTTCCACGTCCTCGGGGCCGACGAGGAGCGGATGCGCAGGTTCCGCGAGTCGGCGCTGCGGATCACCAAGGGGTGGGACCGCGACGTCGTGCGCACCCACGTGCACGAGAACCTGACCGACGTCATCGATCCGATCGTCTACGACGAGGCCCTCGCCCTGTTGCGGGACCATCGCGAGGCCGGACACCTCGTGTATCTCGTCTCGGCGTCACCCGAGGAGATCGTGTTCCCCCTCGCCGAGCACCTCGGAGTTGACGGGGCCATCGCCAGTCGAGCCCGCATCGACGACGAAGGTCGCTACACGGGCGAGGTGGACCTCTACGCCTACGGCCCCCACAAGGCGATGGCGATCACCGAGATGGCCCACCGACTCGGTATCGATCTGGCAACCAGTTGGGCCTACTCCGACTCGGCCACCGACGAACCGATGCTGCGGGCCGTGGGCAACCCGGTGGCGGTCAACCCCGATCGCGAACTGGCCCGGCTGGCCGCAGCCGAGGGATGGCCCGTCCTGTCGTTCAACCACCCGGTGCCACTGCGCGAGCGGGTCCCGCTCCCATCCACTGGGCGGGTGGTGGCGGGAGCAGCAGTGATCATCGGCCTATCGGCCGGGATGGTGATCGGTCGATGGGTCGCAGCACGCCAGTCGACGACCGTCCGACGACGGCCGCCGAGCGTCAGGCGTCCTGCAACTTCTTCACCGCGAGGGCGGCGAGAGCGACCACGACGAGGAGCACGAGCAGCTTCTTCATGGCGGGCACTCTAGGACGCGGGTCCGCCGTCGATCCATCCCGCAGTCGCAGGAGCACACGGTTCAGGCCGCCGGGCGCTGACCGGCCTTCCACCGATTGACGGCCACCAGTCGGCAGGCGAAGGCTCCTTCGGGGGCCTCCTCGACCGTGGCCGACCACTCCACCGTGGCGTTGCCCGCCACCCCGTCGAGTTCGGTCACCCGGGCGGCGAACTCCTCACCCGAGCTCCCGCCCGCCATGGACCGGAACGAGACGTCGATGCGGTAGTCGGCCGGTGTCGAGGTCCAGTTGGTGAGGGTCCCGGCGGCGCGTACACCACCGTTGCCGTCGCCTTCGCACACTCCGAGGCGGATGTCGCGTTGCGGCGGATGATCGGCATCGGTGCTGGCCGAGGCGATCCCGGTCTGGATGAACACGTCCTGGAGGATCTCGGCATCGGACGAACCGTCATCGGTGCCGAAGAATTTCACTCCCACGATCACCACGATCACCACGACCAACAGCGCAACGAACGCCGCCGCTCCGCCCACGATCACCAACGGAAGGCACCCCCGTGGTTCGGTCCCTCCACCCGACGGTGGGGGTGGCGCCGAACCGGGCGTGACCGACGGCGGAGGGGGCGCCGGGACGGCGAATTCGGCGTCCGGGTCGTCGTCGAAGTGCTCGACCATGCGGCGCCGGATGGCGTCGACTCAGACGGCCAACAGGTCGCGGGCGCCGGTGTCCGATGACGGATGACGGAGCTTCGACATCGCCCGGGCCTCGATCTGACGGATCCGCTCCCGGGTGAGGTTGAAGTGCTCACCCACCTCTTCGAGCGTGCGCGGCTCGCCGCGATCGAGACCGAAGCGCAGCTTGAGGATCTCGCGCTCGCGTTCGTCGAGCGGCGAGAGCAGTCGGGCGATCTCCTCGGGGAGCAGTGCGGTGGCGGCCACCTCGAACGGCGACTCGGCCGATCGGTCCTCCACGACATCGCCCAATTCGGCGTCGCCGTCCTCGCGCAAGGGCTCCGACAACGACAACGGTTCAGCGGCGAACCGGAGGGCCTCGGTCACCTTGTCCTCGGGCATCTCGACCTCGGCCGAGAGTTCGGCCAGCGTGGCCGGCCGGCCGAGCTTCAACTCCAGACGGGCTCGCGCCTTCTGCAGGCGAGCCAACGTGTCACCGGCGTGGACCGGGAGCCGGATGGTGCGACCGGTGTTGGCGATGCCGCGGGTGATGGCCTGACGGATCCACCAGGTGGCGTAGGTCGAGAACTTGAAGCCCTTGCGCCAGTCGAACTTCTCGACGGCATGCATGAGCCCGAGGTTGCCCTCCTGGATGAGATCGAGCAGCGGGAGGCCCGACGCCTGATACTTCTTGGCGATCGAGACCACGAGGCGGAGATTCGACTGGACGAAGGTCCGCTCGGCGTCCTCGCCCTGCTTGATGGTGCGCCGAAGTTCGCGCTTGCGGGCCGGGGTCAGACCGGTGGCCCCATCGAAGTCGGCCCGGGCCGCCACCCCGGCCTCGATGGCTTGGGCCAGCCGGACCTCGTCGTCCTTGGTGAGCAATGGGTACTGGCCGATATCGGTCAGGTACAGGCGGACGAGGTCCTCCTCGTCCCGCTCCACACGTTCCTTGGCCACTGCGCCACACCTCTACTTCGATCCGATACTGCCCACTCGGGGGAGTGCACCCCCTCGGGGTGCGCTAACGATACCGGTCCGGTCAAGACCCCCCTCCCGGCCCGGGTCCGGAGGCCCCGTTCCGGTTCAGTGCTCGGGTCCGGGCCACCCGATGGCGGACAGCGGCTCCCGGGCCCGATCGATCGGAGGGCCCGACGCCGGGCCGTTCACCGGACCGTTCACCGGGCCGGTCACCGGGTCGACGGCTGCAGTACCGAGCAGGGCGATGCCCCGGTCGAGCTCGGCGAGATCGGCGGCCAGATCGACCGTGGTGATCCGGGCCAACCGGGCCAGAGGGGCGTCGGCCGGGGTGACCGCTCGCTCGGCGACAACCGCGACGTACCGGGCGATCCGGTCGACCAGTTCCCGGCCCACGACCAGCAACGTGACAACGTCGACGATCGGTGCTCGGGCCGCGGTCTCCATCCGCCGACGCCCCGCTGGCCCGGTTGGCCCGGATCACCATGGTCGATCTGGCCGCCGATCTCGCCGAGCTCGACCGGGCCATCGCCCTGCTCGGTACTGCAGCCGTCGACCCGGTGA
>JBJTGD010000072.1:0-6557 GCA_046093735.1 Acidimicrobiia bacterium
GACCGGGTGGCATCCGCGACATCGAGTTCACCGTGCAACTGCTGCAACTGGTGCACGGTCATCTCGATCCCGACCTGCGCGGAGCCACCACGCTCACGACGCTGGCCGAGATGGCTCGCGAGGGCTACATCGACGAGGACGACGGCGAGCGCATGGCCATCGCCTACCGACTCCTGCGCACCGTCGAGCACCGGCTGCAGCTGGTCGACGAACAACAGGTGCACACCATCCCCGACGATGAACCGCGACGCGACCACCTGGCCCGCGTCATGGGCCGACGCGACACCCCCGAAGGAACGGCGGCCGAGCACCTTCTGCGTGAACTCCGATCCACCCAGGCCACAGTGCGCTCGATCCACGAGCGGGTGTACTTCCGACCGCTGCTGGAGGCCTTCGCTGCGGCGGGACCGAGCGAGGCCACGCTCGATCCCGAGGCCACCGCCGCCCGCCTGCAGGCCTTCGGATTCGCCGACGCCGTTCGCACCCAGGCGGCGATGCGCGACCTCACCCGTGGTCTCAACCGCTCCAGCCGTCTCATGCAGCAATTGCTCCCGCTGCTGCTCGACTGGTTGTCGCAGTCACCGGACCCGGACCTCGGCCTGCTGCAGGTACGGAACCTGCTGACCGGTCCGCGCGCCTCGCGCCAGATCGCCGAGACGTTCCGTGACTCGCCGGCCGCCGCACGTGCTCTGTGCACCGTGGCCGGCACCAGCCGACTGCTCGGTGACGTCATCGCCGCCAACCCTGACCTCGTCGCCCGACTCGATGATCCGGAACGGCTCACGACGCAGCCCCTCGACGTGCTCGTCGATCGGGCGACGACCTCGCTGCGGATGCGCGAGAGCGACGACGAACGTCAGGCCTCTCTGCGCCGATGGCAACAGCGGAACCTGCTGGGCATCGGGGCACGAGACGTCCTCGGCGAGGCCGATGTGCGACGCGTCGGTCACGATCTGACGACCCTGGCCGAGGGCACCGTGCGCGCCGCCCTCGACTCCATCGAGCCGAGGGTGGAGTTCGCGGTGCTCGGGCTCGGCCGCTTCGGCGGTTCCGAACTGGCCTATGCCAGCGATCTCGATCTCGCTTTCGTGCATCGGGGCGCCAACGCCGTCGACATCGACGAGGCCCGACGAGTGGCGCAATCGCTCATGCGCATGATCGGGGGATCGACACCGGCCCGCCGGATCTACGAGGTCGATGCCGATCTGCGGCCCGAGGGTCGCAGCGGACCGCTGTCGCGCAGTCTCGAGTCGTGGATCTCGTACTGGCGCGAGCAGGCACTCACCTGGGAACGTCAGGCCATGACGCGGGCTCGTGTCGTCGCCGGCGATTCCGAACTCGGATCCGAGCTGCTGGGTCGACTCGACGAGTTCGTGTGGGAACCGGGCCTGTCGGCCGAGGAAGCACGCGAGATTCGACGGATGAAGGCACGGATCGAGAACGAACGGATCCCGATGGGCGAGGACCCGGACTTCCACCTCAAACTCGGTCGGGGCTCGCTGTCCGACATCGAGTTCACCGTGCAGATGCTGCAGTTGCAGTCGGGGGTGCGGGCCCCGGGCACGCTCGACGGCATCGCCGCTCTCACCACGGCGGGCGCGCTCGATCCCACCGATGCCGAGGTGCTGGCCGAGTCGTACGCGTTCTGCGAGCAGGTCCGCAACCGCTGGTTCCTGGTCAACAGCGGTCCGGGTGATTCACTCCCCACGCAGCCCGAATCGCTGTTGTGGCTGGCCCGGGCCATGGAGACGACACCCGGTGGACTGCGCGAGCACTACCGCCGCGTCACCCGCCGCGCCCGCACGGTGGTGGACCGGGTGTTCTACGGACTCCCCGGCCGCCACTGAGCACGACCGGCCGGGTGTTCAACGGGCAGCAGGCCACACCGGACTGACGAGCGTGCAGGTGTCGAGCATCTGACCGAGCGCGTCGCGCTCGGAGGTGGTGACGGTGAGCGACCATCGCTGCTTCACCTCGACCCACCCATCGGCGTAGGCGCACCATGACGACCGGTCCGCCGGGCGCCACCGATCCGGCGACTGCGACCCCTTGGAACGGTTCGATGAGGCCGAGGTGACGACGAGGCCGCGCTGGTCGTTGGCGAACGATCGCCGCTGGCTCGCCGTCCACTGCCACCCGCCGGACTGGAAGGCGTTCTCCAGTGGCACGAGATGATCGACATCGAAGTCGGAGGGGTTGTTGGTGGTGCGACCGTCGTAGGGCGACACCCACCAACCGGCCACCACCCGACAGCTGCGCGAGCGGTCGATCGTGGCCGGCTCGCTCGACCAGCGCACGAGGGCGTCCTGGCGGGCATCGCACCCGTTGCTGTCGGTGTCGGACCAGTGGGGCCAGTCCTCGCGGCGATAGACCCCGGAAGGTGACGGGCGGTCGTCGACGGCGAGCACGGCCAGTCGATCCCGTGACGACGTCGGTGCCGCCGGTGTCGGTGCAGTCGTGGGCGGCGACGGTGAGGCGAGCGTGGTCGTCGTGGTGCTGGACGGAGCCGTCGTGGTGGACGGAACCGAGCCAGTGGTCGACGGCGCACGCCCGATGGCGGTCGTGGGCGTGGCGCCGGACCCGGTCGCCGACGCGCAGCCGGCGAGACCGAGGAGCGCGACGAGGGCGAGAACAATCGCTCGTGCCGTCGACCTCGAACGATGGGTCCGTCGCATCCCCACTCCACTCCCACCGGTCCCATCGGACGGACCGCCCCGCCCGCCGACAACATAGGTCCCGCTCCGGACCCGGACGCGTCGAGGGCGGCCCGCAGGCCGCCCTCGCACACACGTCAGGTACTGCTCAGATGTCGTAGTAGAGCGAGAACTCGTAGGGGTGCGGACGCAGACGGATCGCGTCGACCTCGTTCTTGCGCTTGTACTCCACCCACGTCTCGATCAGGTCGTCGGTGAACACACCGCCGGCCTTGAGGAAGTCGTTGTCCGCCTCGAGAGCATCGAGGGCCTGCTCCAGCGAGGCCGGGACCTGCGGGACCAGCGCCAGCTCGGCCGGCGGGAGGTCGTAGAGGTCCTTGTCGACCGGCGCCGGGGGCTCGATGCGGTTCTGGATCCCGTCGAGGCCGGCCAGCATCATCGCCGAGAAGGCGAGGAACGGGTTCGACGTCGAGTCGGGGCAGCGGAACTCGAGGCGCTTGGCCTTCGGGCTCTGCGAGGCCAGCGGGATGCGGACCGAGGCCGAGCGGTTGCGCTGGCTGTACACCAGGTTCACCGGCGCCTCGTAGCCCGGCACCAGTCGCTTGAACGAGTTGGTGGTCGGGTTGGTGAAGGCGATCACCGCATGGGCATGGTGCAGCAGGCCACCGATGTACCAACGGGCGACATCGGACAGACCGGCGTACCCGGCCTCGTCGTAGAACAGCGGCTCGCCGCCCTTCCACAACGACTGGTGGGTGTGCATGCCCGAACCGTTGTCCTGGAAGATCGGCTTGGGCATGAAGGTGAGCGACTTGCCCGCCTGCCAGGCGACGTTCTTGAGGACGTACTTGAACGTCATCAACTGGTCGGCCATCTTCAGCAGCGTGTTGAACTTGATTCCGATCTCGCCCTGGCCACCCGACGCCACCTCGTGGTGATGCAGTTCGGTCTCGATGCCGACGCCGTGCAGGGCCAGCGCCATGTCGCTGCGCAGGTCCTGGTAGTGGTCCATCGGCGGCACGGGGAAGTACCCCTGCTTGGTGCGGGGCTTATAGGCCAGGTTCGGGCCCTCGTCGGTGCCGGTGTTCCAGTCACCCTCGACCGAGTCGACCATGTAGAACGAGCCGTTGGGCTGGGTGTCGAAGCGCACGTCGTCGAACACGAAGAACTCGGCCTCGGGACCGAAGAAGGCGGTGTCGGCGATGCCGGTGGTCTTCAGGTAGGCCTCGGCCTTCTGCGCGACGTACCGAGGATCACGGGAGTAGGACTCGTGGGTGATCGGGTCGGCCACGAAGCAGTGGATGACTGCGGTCTTGTGCTTCATGAACGGGTCCATGTACACGGTGTTCGGATCGGTGATGAGCACCATGTCGGATTCCTGGATCTCCTGGAACCCACGCACCGACGAGCCGTCGAAACCGTGGCCCTCGGTGAAGTGGTCCTCACTCAACACCGACGCCGGGATGGTGACGTGCTGCATGATGCCGGGCAGGTCGGAGAAACGGAGGTCGCCGAACTGGCAACCCTCGTCCTTCACGAGCTTCAGTACTTCTTCAGGGGTGCGTTCGGGCACGATTCCTCCTGGATGGGGTGGGCCCTGGGGCAAGGACCTCGGGACTGGCCGACACTACCCTCGCCCTGCGGTCGGACTCCCGGCCGAGGGCACGGACTGCTGCAGTGCCGGGGGCGAGTGTGGCCCGCCGGTGTTGTCGGTCTGTTGCCCGATTGTGAACGGCGCGTGAACCGGCCCGGCCCATCCCTTTGGCGCCCGGGGCTCCCAGTGGGAGACTCAAGGAATGGAACGACAGCAGGACTACGTGCTCCGCACCGTGGAGGAGCGAGGGGTCCGCCTCATCCGCCTCTGGTTCACCGACGTGCTCGGACAGCTGAAGTCGGTGGCGATCTCGCCCGCCGAATTGGAGAACGCCTTCGAGGAAGGACTTCACTTCGACGGATCGGTGATCGACGGCTTCAGCCGGGTCCAGGAATCCGACGTACTGGCTCGACCCGATCCGAACACGTTCGAGATGCTGCCGTGGGGAAATGGCTCGGAGATCTCCGGGCGAATGTTCTGCGACATCCTGAACCACGATGGAACTGCGTTCGAGGGTGATCCCCGCAACGTGCTCAAGCGCAATCTCGACAAGGCGCACGATCGCGGCTTCTCGTTCATGGTCGCACCAGAGATGGAGTTCTTCTACTTCGCCAGCGGCGATCCGTCGCAGCCGCTCCGGACCCTCGACAGCGGCTCGTACTTCGACCTGACCACCGCCGATGTGGCCAGCGACCTGCGCACCCGCACACTGCTGGTGCTGGAGGCGATGGGCATCCCGGTGGAGTACTCGTTCCACGAGGACGCCCCGAGTCAGCACGAGATCGACCTGCGCTACACCGATGCACTCACGATGGCCGACAACGTCATGACGTTCCGGCTCATCGTGAAGGAGATCGCGATGGAACAGGGAGTGTTCGCGTCGTTCATGCCAAAACCGTTGGCCGGCGTGCAGGGCTCGGGCATGCACACGCACATGTCGTTGTTCGAGGGCGACGAGAACGCCTTCCATGAGACGGGCGACCCGTACGGCCTGTCGAAGGTGGCTCGCTCGTTCATCGCCGGACTGCTGCAGCACGCGCCCGAAATCACCGCCGTCACCAACCAGTTGGTGAACTCGTACAAGCGCCTCATCGCCGGATACGAGGCGCCCGTGTACGTCACCTGGGCCCGCAACAACCAGAGCGCGTTGGTGCGCGTGCCGGTCACCAAGAAGGGCAAGCAGTCCTCGACACGCATCGAGTACCGAGCGCCGGATCCGGCCTGCAATCCCTATCTCGCCTATTCGGTGATGCTGGCCGCCGGGCTCAAGGGCGTGGAGGGCGGCTATGACCTGCCGCCCGAGGCCTCGGCCAACGTGTTCGAACTCACCACCGAGGAACGCGCCGCCGAAGGGATCCGTCCGCTGCCCCAGTCGCTGTCGGAGGCACTGGACGTCATGGAGGGCTCCGAACTGGTGGCCGAGGCACTCGGGGAACACATCTTCGAGTGGTTCCTGCGCAACAAGCGGGCCGAGTGGTTCGACTACAAGGCGCAGGTCACCCAGTTCGAACTCGACCGGTACCTGCCCGCCTGGTGATCGGCATGGAGTCCCTGCTCGTCTTCCCCGATCCGGCGCCACCGGAGTTGGCCCAAGCGCTCGATCTGGCCGGCCATCGGTGGAAGTCGGTCGCCGACGAGTCGGCGGCGAATTCCCTCGAGCCCGAGAGCGGTTGGTCGGGAGCCATCGTGTGCGCCAACGACGAACCGGAGCGGGCCTTCGCCCTGTGTCGGGCGCTGCGCAAGCGCGACATCCCGGTCGAGCCGCTGCTGCTGTTGGTGAGCGGTGCGCAACTCGACGATCTGGAGTTGCGCGACGACCTCTACGACGACTTCTGCCTGGCGCCGTTCCATCCGCGCGAGCTCGAGGCGCGGCTGCGGCACCTGCTGTGGCGAGTCGGCCGGGGTACACGGCCCGACCTCGTCGAGTACGGCGACCTCGTGCTCAACCTCGAGACCTATCAGGCCGCCATCGCCGGCGTCCCGCTCGATCTCACCTACATGGAGTACGAACTGCTGAAGTTCCTCAGTTCGAACCCGGGCAAGGTCTTCACCCGCGAGACGCTGCTCAGTCGGGTGTGGGGGTACGAGTACTACGGCGGTGCCCGCACGGTCGACGTCCACATCCGACGTCTGCGGGCCAAGCTCGGTGAGCACCACGCCAACCTGATCCAGACGGTGCGCAGCGTGTGCTCCCGGTGCGGTCAGACGCGCGGGTCGCCCTGACCAACGAGGAACCCCACTCCCCAACCCGAAGCGCCGCCCCTGGGGGCGGCTCGATCACGACTCGGTTGCACCGAGGGGTCAGACGG
>JBJTGD010000073.1:0-4243 GCA_046093735.1 Acidimicrobiia bacterium
TGCTCGTCGAGCACGACGATGGCCGCCGCCTTCGACCCACCGCAGCGAGTCGCCGTCCAGCCCGTGGCCCGCCTCACCGGGTGGGGACCACCGGCCGAGGTACTGGACCTGGCGCGCTGGGCCGCGTGGCGCTGGTGCGGACGCACGGCCTCGATCCTGCGCACCGCATCGCCCACGGTGGCCGTGCGCGGCGTGCCGCGACCGCCGACGCGAGCGTCGGCGGCGCCGACCACCGTCGTCACCGACGAGCTGGCGGCCCTCGCCGCCGAGGCCCTCGCCGAACCCGTGGCCTTGGTGCGCCTGGCCCCGGCGGTGGACGTGCATCCGCTGCTCATGGCCGCCGCTGCCCGGGGACCGATCCTGGTGATCACACCGAGGCTCGGTGCGGCCCGACGCGCCGGTGTGCGCCTGCGTCGGGCCGGTCTGCCGGTGGCACTCCTGCCCGACGACTGGCCCCTGGCCCGTGCCGGTTGGGCCCATGTGCTCGGTCCCCGTTCGGCGGCGTGGGCCCCCATGCCGGCGCCGGCGGCCATCGTCGTGCTCGACGAGCACGACGAGTCACTGCAGCAGGAGCAGGCACCCACTTGGCATGCCCGAGACGTGGCCATCGAACGGGCCCGTCGACTGGGCGTGCCCTGTGTGCTGGTCAGTCCCGCACCGACCCCGGAGGCGCTGTCCGCCGGTCGACTGCTCACGCAGTCCCGAGCGGCCGAGCGAGAGGGCTGGCCCCGGGTCGACGTCGTTGACCGCTCCGACGAGCCCCCCGGTTCGGGACTGTTCAGCGAGCGACTGGTCGACGCGCTGCGCTCCGAGGCCCGTGTGGTGTGCGTGGTGAACCGCAAGGGACGCTCGCGACTGTCGTGCTGCGCGCAGTGCGGATCGGTGGCGGTGTGCGAACGCTGCGACGCAGCGGTGGTGCAGTCGACTGATGGCGCGCTGGTCTGTCTCCGGTGCGACACCGTCCGACCGGTGGTGTGCACGCGCTGTGGCGGCACGCGGATGCGCAACCTGCGGGCCGGTGTGAGTCGTGTGCGTGAGGAACTCGAGGCTTTGGCGCGCGAGCCGGTGGACGAGATCACCGCCGAGTCGGCCACGGGCGGCGCAGGGTCGGGCGCGCGGGTGATCGTCGGCACCGAAGCGGCGTTGCATCGTGTCGACCGGGCCGACGTGGTCGCGTTCCTCGATCTCGATCAGGAACTGTTGGCGCCGCGCTATCGCGCCGCCGAGGAGGCCTTCGGATTGCTGGTGGCGGCGGCTCGCCTGGTGGGCGGACGCGCCGGGGGAGGACGACTGCTGCTGCAGACACGTCTGCCTCGTCACGAGGTGGTGCAGTCCGCGCTGCTGGCCGATCCGACCCGGGTCACGGATGCGGAACGGGCCCGACGTGACCTGCTCGGCTATCCGCCGTCCCGGGCGATGGCGGTGGTGTCGGGGGCGGCGGCACCGGCATGGATCGAGCGCTTCGACCCACCGCTGGGAGTGGAGGTGCTGGGCCCGTCCGACGGTCGTTGGATCGTGCGGGCGCCCGATCACCGCACGTTGTGCGATGCCCTCGGTGCCGTGGAACGTCCTCCCGGTCGACTGCGCATCGAGGTCGACCCGCTGCGACTCTGACTCAGTCGGCCACCCAGTCGTTCCGACGGGCCTCGTACAGGGCGATCGAGGTCGCCTGCGCCACATTCAGCGAGCCGATCTTTCCCACCTGGGGCAGGAAGGCGAGCGCGTCGACACTGCGCAACGTCTCCTTCGATAGTCCACGGTCCTCGTGACCGACGGCGAGGCACACGTCCCCGACGAGATCGACCTCGTGGAGGGGTCGTGCCCCCTCGGCCAGTTCCACCCCGACGATCCGGTAGCCGTCGGCCCGGGCGGCCGCCAGAGCCTCGGTGCTCGTCTCGCACTGGGTCCATCGCAGGAAGCGTTGCGAGCCGAGCGCCGTCTTCTGCACCTTGGCGTCGTTGGGCGACGGCGATCCGACGAGCCACAGGTGATCGACCCCGTAGGCGGCCGCGCTGCGCAGGATCGATCCCATGTTGTAGGGGTTCTGCACGCCGTCGAGCAGCAGCGACAGGCGCGTCTCGGTGCGGCGACGCCACTCGCGGTGCAGACGCTTCAGCTCGGTGCTCGACAGGTTGTGCGTCATCGGGCCCCCACCTCGAGGATGCGATAGCCGGCCCGCGAGCTCAGACGCTGCGACTCCCACCCCTGTTCCTGCAGCCAGCGCTGCAGCGAATCGGCGCCGAGGTGTCGTTGCACCACCAACCAGGCCCGCCCCTCCGGTGTCAGTCGGTCCAGCCAGGTGGTGAGCAACGAGTGCAGGGCCGCCTTGCCGATCCTGATCGGCGGATTCGACCAGATGGCATCGAAGCGCACGTGCTCGAGCCCGGCCACATCGTCCGGCGCGCCGTCGAGTGCCCGCCCCTGTTCGTCGATGACCACAGCGTGCACCTCACATCCGTTGGCCGCCGCGTTGCGGGCGGTGAGGGCCACGGCCCGGGCATTGGTGTCCACCGCCCACACCGCCGTGGCGGGGGACCGACGGGCCAGCGTCACCGCGACCGGCCCGTACCCGCAGCCCAGGTCGCACACCGCACCCATGGACGGGTCGGGGTGGGGCGACTCCTGCAGCAGGAATCGGGTTCCCACGTCGATCCTCCCGTTGGCGAAGACGCCGCGATCGGTGGCGAACGTCAACTCGAGATCGTCGAGGGCCAGCGAGGCGATCGCTTCATCGGATGGCACTGACGGGTCCCGCGCGAAGTACTGCGACGACGGACCCGACATGACCCGACGCTACCCTTGGCCCATGTCCGTGCAGGCGATCAGGATCATCGGCGATCCCGTGCTCACCCAACGGGCCGCCGACGTCGTCGATGTCGACGGTCGGTTGGCCCGGATCGTGGAGGACATGTTCGCCACCATGTACGACGCGCCGGGAGTGGGACTGGCCGCACCCCAGATCGGCGTGCAGCAGCGGTTCTTCGTCTTCGACCACGATGATCGACCCGGCGTGGTCATCAATCCCGTGATCGTGGAGTCCCGGGGGGAGGCGGCCTTCACCGAAGGATGTCTGTCGATCCCGGGGCTGTCGTTCGAGATCGTGCGACCGGCCGAGATCCACGTGAAGGGCTACGACCTCGCCGGCAACGAACTGGATCTCGAACTCGACGATTTCGCCTGCCGGGTGTTCCAGCACGAGATCGATCATCTCGACGGGATCCTGCTCGAATCGCACCTCTCCGACGAGCAGATGAACGACGCCCGGGCGACCTTGCGGATGCTGCGTGAGCGAGGGATCGGACGTCTGCCCGAACCCGAGGTCGGGCGCGGCCTTCGTCTTCCCTGAGGATGACCGAACCGGCGCGCCCGCCGTCATCGGCGCAGCGTCTCGTCTTCCTCGGCACCCCCGAGGCCGCTGTTGCGCCGTTGCGCGCGCTGGTGGCGGCGGGATTCGAGATCGCTCTCGTCGTGTCGCGCCCCGATCGTCGCCGTGGACGCGGCGGAGCCCTGTCGCCCTCACCGGTGAAGGCTGCGGCCATCGAGCTCGGACTGCCCGTCACCGACGAACTCGACGATGTGCTCGCCACCGGTGCTGACCTGGGGGTGGTGGTGGCCTACGGGCGCATCATCCCGACGCGCATCCTCGAACTCGTACCGATGGTGAACCTGCACTTCTCTTTGCTGCCCCGCTGGCGCGGTGCTGCGCCGGTCGAGCGGGCGCTGTTGGCCGGTGATACCGAGACGGGCGTGTGCGTGATGGATGTCGATGTCGAACTCGACACCGGTGCGGTGCACGCCGTGGCCCGCACCCCCATCGGAGCCGACGACACCACCGCGTCTCTGCTCGCCCGATTGTCGACGATGGGTGCCGGGTTGCTCGTCGACATCCTGCGAGCTGGTCTCGATCGACCGACGCCCCAGGAGGGCGAGATCACCTACGCGGCCAAGATCGATCCCGCCGAGCTGCACATCGACTGGTCCGTTCCCGCATCCGCCATCGACCGGCTGGTGAGGGTGGGCGGCGCGTTCACCACCTTCCGAGACGCCCGCCTCAAGATCCATGCGGTGTCTCCGGTCGAACACGGGTCGGCCCCGGCCGGAACGCTCGACGGTCGGGTGGTGGCCTGCGGCACCGGCGCGGTCGAACTGCTGGAGGTGCAACCCGAGGGGCGTGCTCGGCAGTCGGCCCGTGACGGGGTGAACGGAACCCGTCCGACACCCGGCGAACGACTGGGCGCATGAG
>JBJTGD010000074.1:0-2848 GCA_046093735.1 Acidimicrobiia bacterium
CCACGGTCCGGCTCGCAACGGGGCGGTGCGCTCCTGCTCGACGACGAGGGCTTCGTCGATCGACTGGCCCAACCGGCGGTGCTCACCGGCTTCACCGGTCCCGACGACTCGCGCCTCACCCGGGCCCTGACCCACGATCGACCGGTGTGGGACGTCGCCGCCCGCCCGCTCACCACGGCGGCCATCACCGTGTCGGCAGTGGGCCTGCTCGCCTTCGCCGGCGCCGCGGGCCTCAGCGCAGCGCGCACCACCGCTCCCTCGGGCGGACTGGCCACCGGTGACGCGGGCGCCGGCGCCGCAGCAGCGGCTGCGGCCGCCGCTGAGGGCGAGCGTCGTCGGCGATCACGGGCCAGCCTGATGAAGGTCGTCACCAAGAAGCTGAAGGGCATCCAGATCGACAGTTCGCATCGCGGTGACATCAGCGGCACGTGGGCCATGCCCGGCACGGCGGCCACCGACAGCTTCAGTCGCACCGCCCCGTTGCGAGCCGGACCGTGGTCGGCGTCGGTGCCACGCATACTTGTCGACGGCGCATGGGCTCGGGCCATGTTCGGCTCGTTGGGCTTCGCCCTGTGGCCCGTCGGAGTGCTCACCGCGATCCTCGCCTCGACCACCGGTGGGTCGACCGCCGTGGTGCCCGCCTTCGGATTCCTGCTGCTCATGGTGATCATCGGCATCCTCGATGCCGGCGCCGGAGCATGCGCATGGCTCACGCTCGTGCTGTTCTCGGTGATCGGCGGACAGATCGAGGGGTGGCCCGACGTGCGGACCCTCATGGGTCTCGCCATCCTCCTTTCGACCATCTCGATGCTGGCCCACGTGATCCGACCGTTGCGGCGCTACGTGGCCACCAACCGTTCCGAGACGTGGGAGCGGGTGTTCGACTACGTGATGATGCCGGTGTTCGTGGCCTTCGCCGCCGGCGCCATGCTCAAGGCCCTCAACGGACTCTCCGGCCTGCAGATCGTGAGTGGCGGACAGATCGCCGATCTGCGCTGGGCGGTGTACTTCACGGTGATCGCCCGCCTGGCCGTCGAGGACGTCGCCGCCCATCTCTACCCCGAGCGCATGCGCATGGTGCAGCCGGAGAAGTTGGCGTCGCAGCGCCGACCGGCGGCGGGCGTGGCCGTCGTCGTGCGCAGCGTCGTGTTCCTGTTCATCGCCGAGCCGTTCTTCGGCCTGACAGCCACCACGGTGATCGCCGCATTCCTCCTGGCCCTCCCCATGGTGCTGAAGCTGTGGGAGGACGACCTGCCGAACTCGGTGTGGCTCAACAAGTGGTTCCCCCGCGGCCTGTTCCGGTTCTTCTGCCTGACGTTGCTCGGCATGTATCTCACCTCGGTGTTCATCGGCCGTGACGGTGGTGACGCGGCGGTGAAGTCGTCGTTCATGTGGCTGCTGCTGCCCGGTGTGACCGAGGGCGTGCTCGAACTGTTCGGACGTCATGGCGGCAACTGGCCCAATGTCATGGTGAAGCGCACGCTCGGTGCCGTGGTGTGGATCGCCGCGGTGAGTGTGGTGACGGGCCTGTTGACGCCCTTCATCTGACGATCGACCGAACGAGGATCCAGCACCGACCCCTCGCACCCAGGGCTGGAACGGGGCAGAATGGGCCCCTTCGTCGACTCCGGGGGGACGCAATGACGATCACCGAATGGGCAACCACGTTCGACTGGCTCGAGATCAACGGAGCCGACGACTCGCCCTATCCGATCCACCACGACATCGCCATCCTCGGGTGGGACCGCGAGGCCGGCACCAGCGATCTCGTCATCCGCTTCGACGACGAGGGCGGCCACTGCACGGCCCACCGCCACATCACCACCACCACCGTGCTGGTACTGGAGGGCGAACAGCACCTCGAGGAACTGCTGCCCGACGGCACCCGCCGGGCCAAGATGCGCGCCGCCGGTGAGCACCACCTCACCACCGGTGACCCGCATCCGCACCTCGAGCGGGGCGGACCGGACGGCGCCATCGTTTTCTTCAGCCACCACTCCCCCGATGGACGTCTCTACGAGATCGTCGACCTCGACGGCACGGTCGTCTCCACCGTCACGATCGACTCGTTGATCGCCATGTGGGAATCGCGTTGACGACCGACATCGACGCCGACGCCCTTCGGGAGAAGTATCGGGCCGAACGCGACACGCGACTGCGGCCCGACGGAAGCGGGCAGTACCGCGAGCCGTCGGGGGCGCTGAACCGCTTCCTCGACGATCCGAATGCCATCGACGACCGTCGTGCCCCGGTGCACGACCATGTGGATGCCGTGATCATCGGCGGCGGCTTCAGTGGACTGTTGGCCGGCGTGCGTCTGCGCGAGGCCGGGCTGGAACGCATCCGCATCATCGACACCGGTCGTGATGTGGGCGGCACGTGGTACTGGAACCGTTACCCGGGCGTGCAGTGCGACATCGAGTCCTACATCTATCTGCCTCTGCTCGAGCAGGTCGGATCGATGCCGAGCGAGAAGTACGCGCACGGTGACGAGATCCTCGACCACTCCCGGGCCATCGCCCGCCAGTGGGACCTGTACCGCGATGCCCTCTTCGGCACCCATGTCGAGCGCATGGAGTGGCACGACGATCACTGGACGGTGCACACCGACCGCGATGACGCCATGACGACGAAGTACGTGGTGAGCGCCATCGGACCGCTGAGTCGCCTCAAGTTGCCCGGCATCCCCGGCATCGAACAGTTCGAAGGTCACGCCTTCCACACCAGCCGGTGGGACTACGACTACACCGGTGGCGACTCCACGGGTGGACTGGTGGGCCTGGCCGACAAGCGGGTGGGCATCATCGGTACGGGCGCCACCTCGATCCAGTGCATCCCCCATCTGGGG
>JBJTGD010000075.1:0-11272 GCA_046093735.1 Acidimicrobiia bacterium
CGGCGAACTCCTGCGCCACCATCCCCCCGAACGACACACCGATCACGCGGAAGGTCTCCCATCCGAGATGATCGACCAGCGCGATGGCGTCGACCGCGTACTCGGCCATCGTGTACGGACCGGGCGGGATCGCCGTGCGGCCGAGACCACGCTGGTCGTGGATGAGCAGGTCGAAGTGCGGTTCGTACACGCCGAGCAGTGGACGCATCCGTTCGATGGTCGAACCCGATCCGTTGAAGAACAACAGGCGCGGACCCTCACCGGAGCATTCCCAGTAGAGGTCGATGCCGTTCAGTCGTTCGAGGGGCACGGTGTCACATGGGCTTCCACTCGGGCGTGCGCTTCTCGCGGAACGCTCGTGCTGCCTCGGTCATGTTGCCGGTGAAGGTACCGAGCACCTGTGTGCGGTTCTCCAGTTGCATGGCGTGCCGCAGACCGGGGGCATCGAGGTTGGCCCACATCCCCACCTTGGTGAACCGCACCCCGAACTCGGAGTTCTCCAGGATCTGACCGGCGAGGTCCCGCGCCGTGGGCAGCAGATCGTCCCGGGCCACGACCCGGTTGACCAGTCCGATCTCCTTGGCCTCGGCGGCGGGCACGCGACGACCGGTCAACATCAACTCGGCCGCCATCGTCGGGCCGACCAGTCGCGGCAACCAGTAACTGGTGCCCAGATCGCACGACGACAGCCCCACCCGGATGAAGTGGGCGGCGAAGAAGGCGTCGTCGCTGGCCACGCGCAGGTCGCAGTGCTGGGCGATGGCCAGTCCCCCGCCCACCGCAGCCCCGTGCACGGCGGCGATGACGGGCTTGGGTGACTCGTGGATGGCCAGCACCATGTCCATCAGGTACTCCTGGTACTCGTGGATGTACCCCACGGGTCCCCGGCCGTCGGCCTGCGGGAGTTCGCCACCGGTCCCGGTCATGTTGGCCCCAGCGCAGAACCCTCGTCCGGCGCCGGTGAGGATCACCACCCCGATGTCGCGTGCGTGCCGAACGTCGGCGAACACCTCGAACAGCCCCTCGGCCAGTGCCGGGGTGAGCGAGTTGTACGACTCGGGGTCGTTCAACGTCACCTGCAGGACGCCGTCGGCGACCATCTCCCGTTCCACCACTGACATGTCGTTCCCTCCCGGACCGGACGATCGCCACGCAACAGAATCCGGCGCATTCCACCACACCGCGCCCGCACCCGCCGTCGTACCATCGACACTCGTGCACGATGTGAGCGCCGGTGGCCTCGTGATCCTGGCGGCGGTGTCGATGCTGGCCGGCGCACTCAATGCCGTGGCGGGGGGCGGCACCCTGCTCACCTTCCCCACCCTGGTGGCCATCGGTCTGCCACCCGTGTCGGCCAACGTCACCAACACCGTGGCCCTCGTGCCCGGTTACGCCGGCGGCATCGCCGGCTACCGACGGGAACTCGACGACCAGTCGACCAACGTGCGTCGTCTGGTGCCGGTGGCGGCACTCGGTGCCCTGATCGGCGCCACCATCCTGCTGGTCACCTCGGCGAAGGTCTTCGACGTGATAGTTCCCGTCCTCGTGGCCGGCGCCTCGATCCTGCTGCTGGTGCAGCCGGTGCTGCAGCGACGCCTGCGGGCCACACACCCGGTGACGGGTGAACCGATCGACGGTGGTCATCGGATCGCCGCGATGGTCAGCGTGTTCGTGGCCTCCATCTACGGGGGCTACTTCGGTGGGGTGCTGGGCGTCGTCCTGCTGGCGGCACTGGGTATCACCATGTTGGAGAGCCTGCAGCGACTGAACGCGCTCAAAAGCGTGTTGCAGTTCGTGTGCAACGGCGTGGCCGTGGTGGTGTTCGCCCTGTTCGGACCGGTGCAGTGGTGGTTCGTGCTGGTGATGGCCCCGATGACACTGCTCGGTGGTTGGGTCGGTTCACGCAACGCGCGGCGCCTTCACCCGAGCGTGCTCCGGGCCGTCGTCGGTGTGTTCGGACTGGGCTGCGCCGTGGTGCTGGCGCTGCGCCTGCGTTAGCCGATGCCGAGGGAGATGTAGCCGGGTGTCTGGGCCGAGTCGCTGGCCTGGTAGGGCTTCTTGGCCGACATGCCGAACACCACAAGCAGGGTTCCCCCTGGGCCACTGGCCACGTTGATCGACTGCACGTAGTCGAGCTGGACGGGGAGCACCGTCGTCGGAGCGGCGGGGGAACCCGACCACGAGCCCGACTGGATCGTGACCACCAGGGAGGCCGCACCCTGCGCGGCGATGGTGGCGCCACTGGCATCGGTCACCGGCCCGGAGGCGTAGGCCACCGTCCATGCGCCCACTCCACCGGTCATCTTCAGCTGGATGTTGTCGACGCAGCCCTGCTTGGAGGTGGTGATCGTCGACAACGCCGTCGCCGTGCCCGCCTTGCCCCCTGAGGACTGGCCGGTCGTGCCCGTGAACGGGCAGTTCGGATCGGTCACCTGCGAGCCGGAGCTGGCGGTGGTGGACGTCGACGAGGTCGACGAATCGCTCGAGCACGCCGCCAACGGGACCAGCACGACGAGGGCGACAGCAGCGAGGGCGAGTCGGTTCTTCACGGTTCTCCTCCGGTTCGGACCGGATCAGTCAAGCAGACGAGCCACCGGCCCCGGTGACGCGCGGGCCGACGCTCCGATGCCCCGACGACACCACCCAGCCCGCGTCCCTACACTCGCCCGGTCGCCCCGCCGGGGCGCGGAAGGGGGACCCGATGGGACGCTTCGACGGCAAGGTCGTGATCGTGACCGGCGCAGCCCGGGGACAGGGCGAGGCCGAGGCCCGGCTGTTCGCTGCCGAGGGCGCCAAGGTCGTGCTGGGCGATGTGCTCGACGCCGACGGTGAGGCCGTCGCCGCATCGATCGGGGCTTCGGCCCGCTACGTGCACCTCGACGTGAGCACCGAGGAGGGCTGGGAGTCGGCCATGGATGTCGTGCGCTCGTTCGGCGGCGGCGGGCTCGATGTGCTCGTGAACAATGCGGCGATCCTGCGGCCGGCCGCCATCGAGGACACCTCGTTGGCCGACTACATGAGTGTCATCGGCGTGAATCAGATCGGCTGCTTCCTCGGCATGCGCGCCGCCATGCCGCTCATGCGCGACTCGGGCGGTGGATCGATCGTCAACATCTCGTCGATCGACGGCATCGGCTCGAAGAACGGGCTCATCTCCTACACGGCGTCCAAGTTCGCCATCCGGGGCATGACCAAGACCGCGGCCATGGAGTGGGGCCGTTTCGGCATCCGCGTGAACTCGGTGCATCCCGGCGGCGTCAACACCGTGATGGGCAATCCGATCATGGCGAAGGAACTGGAGACGATCCCGTACCAGCAGCAGGCGATCCAGCGCATCGGCTACCCGGACGAGATCGCGGCGGCCGTGGCCTTCCTCGCCTCCGACGAGGCCAGCTACGTCACCGGCACCGAACTGGTGGTGGATGGCGGATGGATGGCGGGCCGTCTGGAGCCGGGACTGCCCGGATCGTCGGCCCGGGTCGAGGGGTACGGGTACAACGCGTGCGCGACCCCGAGCGGCCCGCGTTCAACGCGGGCTGGTCCGTCGACGACGAGGAATCGACCGCTGCGCTGGCCGCCGAGGTGCGCGCGTTGGTGAGTGCACTGCGGCGCGCCGATGCGCCCACCGACGACCTCGTGCGTGCCGCCGCGCTGGTGCGCGACGCCACGGCACTGCTCGGTCCACATCGCGTCGCGGGCATGGCCATGCAGGGTCGCATCGGCGACGACGGTCCGGCGGGGACGGGCCCCATCGAACCGGCGCGGTTCTTCCCCTGGAGTCCGATCATCGGTCCGCTCAATCCGCTGTCGGCGTCGATGCACCTCGACTTCGACGCCGCCACGTCGACCATGACCGGCACGGCCACCTTCGACACCCAGTACGTCGGCCCGCCGGGCATGGTGCACGGCGGCATCATCGCCCTCGCTTTCGACGAGCTGTTGGGCACCACCAACGTGTGTCTCGGTCTCGGTGGCTTCACCGGCACGTTGTCGGTGCGCTACGAACGACCGACTCCCATCGAGACCGAACTCACGATGGAGGCACGTGTCGAGCGCACCGAGGGCCGCAAGGTGATCACCGTGGGCACGATCTCCCATGCCGGCGAGGTCACCGCCCGGGCCGAGGGCATCTTCATCCGCACCGTGATGTGGGAACAGGACCGATGAGCGAGGGCGAGCGCAACGTGCTGGGTGGACCGCTCGAGCCCTGCGGCACCGACCCGGTCACCGGCTTCTACCGCGATGGTTGCTGCTCCACCGGCCCCCAGGACCTCGGCGCCCACACCATCTGTGCCGTGGTCACGGCCGAGTTCCTCGAGCACCAGCGCTCGATCGGCAACGACCTCTCCACGCCGGTGCCCGAGTACCGCTTCCCGGGTCTGGTGCCCGGGGATCGGTGGTGCGTGACGGCCCGCAACTGGGCCATCGCCTACACCGACGCCTGCGCCGCGCCCGTGGTGCTGGCCTCCACCCATGAACGCACCCTGGAGATCGTGCCCATCGAGTGGTTGCGCGAACTGGCCATCGACGTCCCGCCCGACCTCAGTGGTCTACAGGTCGAGGACTGACCCGATCGTTCAGTCGAGTTCGCGGTGCACGGTGCCGGTGACGGCGCCACCATCGGCGAGGAAGGGCCCGATCTTCGGATAGAGCGCGGCCAGCGCCTCACCGGCCATGTGGGCGTCCATGGCTGCCTGATCGGTGTAGATCTCGAGCATGTAGAGGGTGTCGGGATCATCACCCTCGATGAGCGTGTACACCTGCGTGCCGCTCTCGGCGTTGGCGGCGGCGAACACCTCGTCGAACTGCGCGCGCAACTGGTCGCGCTGCCCGGGATTGGACTTCATGGTGGCGAACATCACTCGCTGGCCCATCGGATCACTCCTCCTGATCGGAACGCGCCGACGCTACCGCCAGCCCGCGTCGGGCGCCGACCGGACGGTAGGGTCGGCGCCATGACGATCACCGACGAGTCGGTCGCCTCCGCCATCGACGAGGCCGGCGTGCTACTGCGGGCCGACGGTGCCGATCTGCACCTCGTCGAGTTCGACGCCGAAGCCGGTTCCGTGCGCGTGGCCGTCGACATCTCCGGGTCGAACTGCGTCGAGTGCATCATCCCGCCCGACCTGTTGGCCGTGATGCTGGCCGATGCCATCAATCGCAACCTCGATGCCACGGTCGAGGTGCTGGTGGACGATCCCCGACGCGACGATCCGTCGCTCGGCGGCGCACACTGAGCGATCCTCAGCCCTGACGCACCCGCTCGTGAGTGGGCGTGGCCAGGTGCGGGATCAACCACCACGACTGGGCGATGCCCGGACCGCCGGCGGTGACGATCCACACGTTGTCGGGCGAGGCCAGCGTGACGCGCTGCTCGAACTTGCCGGCCGTGTCGGCGTTGAGGCGCGGCCACAGCCACTCGGCGATCGACTCCTTCGTCCACCCGTCGGCCACCAGTCGACGGTAGTGCTCGGGTCCGATGACCAGCACGACGCTGCGACCGTCACCGGCCCACTCGTCGCGCTGCAGACCCGTGTGTCGAGCGATCTCGTAGGCAGTGGTGAGGATGGTCTCGGGCTCGGGGGCGAACTCGGTGACCTGGAACAGTCGCATGATCGACTGCACGGTGACCACATCGTCGTCGCGCGAGTACCCCAACTTCACGTGCAGCGGCGTCCAGTCGGTGGCCTCCTCGTCCTCGGCGAAGCAGAACGAGTAGCGCAGCGGCCAACTGAACGAGGCCCGGTCGAGCACACCGGGAACGGTGCGACACACATTGCGGATGACCAGCCGCAGCGCCCGGCCGATGGTGGCATTGGCCCGGAAGCCGGGACCGAAGGCGGCCTGTCCGCCGTGCACACCGAGCTCGTGACGGATCGGACCGTTCACGATGACGGCGTGGGCGGCACCGGCCAACGTGGCCGTGGTGGAGTGGGCGTTGGCCTTCGGTTGCAGGAAGGCCCGCACCGCGGCGATCACCACCGGCGCGTACTCCGGCCGACACCCGGCCATCACCGCGTTGATGGCCACCTTCTCGGCGGTCACGACCACATCGCGGGTGGGCACCTCGCCGAGCACGACATCGGGCGCGATCCCGGCGGCGGCCAACATGGCCTCGACGCGCTCGGGCGTCGGTGGGATCACCGGCAGACCATCGGTCACGCCCAGATCGAACTGACCCTCCAGCGCATCCTCGAACGAATCGAACGAGTGCGTCGACGACGACAGCGTCATCGGGTGAGCCGCAGGCGCACGGCGTCGACGACCTGCGCCGCCAACTCCGCCGCTTCCTCCTTGGTCCACACCGCCGTGGGGTTGTGGGGGTAGTCGATGACGATCACCGGATAGTCATCGGCCCCCACCAGCCGGGCCATGGCCCGCACCGCGGGCTCCAGCGCCGAGTGCACGACGCATACCGCCGGGATGCCCGCCTCCTCGAGATCGAGCGCGTCGCGCATCGAGCGCGTGCTGCACGAACCGCAGCCACCGAACCCGGTGACGGCCACGGTCGCCGTTCCGAGCAACTCCGCCCACTGCTCGGGGGACGGCGGCACGGCCACGCTGTGCTTGAGCACCTTGTGCGTGCCGGCCACACCATCGGTCTCGCACAGGGCGTCGCCGATGGCATCGAACATGATCTCGGAGTCGCCGAGTCCGTTGCACACCAGCCCGAGGACCTGACCGCGCAGGGTGGCCGGCCGCGGGGCCAGCGGGAACTCCTGGTCGGAACCGAATCCCGTGGTCGGATCGAGCGTCACGATCGACATGCGTCCCCCTCCGGTTGCTGACGTTCCCGCGACGCTAGCCCCGACGTCGCCGACGGGCCCGGCCACTCTCAGACCACGACACCGGCCTCCCGCAGACCGGCGATGCGCTCGCCGAGGCCCAGTTCGGTGAGGATCTCGTCGGTGTGCTGACCGAGGGTCGGCGCGTCCCGGGTGAGCCGGGCCGGCGTGGAACCGAACTGCGCCGGGTGACGCGGCACGCGCACGTGACCGGCCACCGGGTGTTCGGATTCCTCGAACAGTCCCATGGCGATGGCGTGCTCGTCGCGGGGCAGATCGGCGGCGGCCACCACCATGGCGAACGGGACGCGTTCGGCCTCCAGTCGCTCGGTGGCCTCGGCCATGGTCATCGACGCGGCCATGGCGTAACACATGTCGTTCATCGACTGGGTGAACTCGCGGTTGGCGATGCGGTCCTGGATGGTGGCGATGCGCGGGTCGTCGTGTCCCTCCACCCCGAGCGCCCGACACATGCCGATGAAGTCGCGGGCCGACGTCGGCGTCACGATCCCCCAACCGTCGACGAACCGCATCGGCTTGAACCCGGCCACGAAGCTCGAGTTGAGCGAGCGATCCGATTCGGTGAGCACCTCGTTGCCCGCCGAGTCGGCCCACAGGAACGACACCACGGCGTCGGTCATCGACAACTCGACGTGCTGACCGCCGCGTCCGGTGGCCCGGGCGTAGAGCGCGGCGGCGATGGCCTGCGACGCGTACAACGCGGTGACCTTGTCGGCCGCCGTCTGTCGCAGGAACACCGGCACCTGATCGTGGGGATCGGCCTGGTTCATGGCCAGCCCGGCATAGGCCTGGATCACCGTGTCGTAGGCGCTGCGGTCGCGGTACGGGCCCTCGGCACCGAAGCCGGTGAGCGACACGTAGACGAGGTCGGGATTGGTGGCGCGCAGTTGCTCGTAGCCCAACCCGAGTCGGTCCATCACCCCGGGCCGGTAGTTCTCGATGAGCACGTCGGTGGTGGCGGCCAGTCGTCGCACGACATCGGCGCCGGCTTCGGTGGTGATGTCCACCGCGATGCTGCGTTTGCCGCGGTTGCACACGAGGTACAGCGCGCTCATGCCGTTGACCATCACGCCCACCCAGCGGGCCAGGTCGCCGGTGTCCGGGCGTTCGACCTTGATCACCTCGGCACCCTGATCGGCCATCAGCGCGGCCGGATAGGGGCCGGTGAGGGCGATCGACAGGTCCAGGACCTTCAGACCGGTGAAGGGGCCGGCGGCTTCGTCGGTGCTCATTCCTCGAACTCCTTCCGGGTGCGGGGCCGCCCGTGCGGACCGCTGTAGGCCAGGCCCCATCGGGGCATGACGGCGAACTCGGGGACGACGACCGCTGCGCGCGCCACCGACCACGAGTCGATCAGTGCGTCCTCGGCGGCGTAGTCGAAGGGATCGGTGAGGACCTTCTCCTCCATCCCGTCGCGGGCCGGCGGGTTGTCGCGCAACCACTGCGCCGTGCGCCGCACACCCTCCCGGGCCGGCACCACATCTCGGTGACCGAGTCGCTCGTGCAGCACCGACAGGTCGAGCACACGATGCGTCGGCAGCGGTTGGGCCAACAGGGGCCAGGCCGGCACGGCGAGGTCGTAGGGCATCGAAACGATCTCGAGTTCGACGTCGAGCGCCGACGCACACAGTTCCACCATCTGCCGCACGGTCAGCACCTCGGCATCGGCCACGTTGACGATGAGACCCTTCGATCGCTCGGGATGGTCCATGGCTGTGACCCGCGCAGCGGCGACGTTCTCGGTGTAGCCGTGGTGATGGAGGGTGAGTCCCTCGTCGGCGACGATGATCCGGCGTCGTCCGTCGAGGATGCGCCGCACCACCGACCACTCCCTCGGCACCGGGTGATAGGGGCCGTACAGGTACGGGTAGCGGAAGTGCGTGGCCTCGGGATGGGCGGCGAACACGGCCTCCTCGGTGCGCACGATCCGGTAACCCTTCGAATCGATCGTGTCGTCGCGCACCAGTTCGGCGTCCTCGGCCACGGGCACCGGCAGACCAGCGGGCTCGAACTGCCACGCATCGGTCCAGCCCCGGTAGGCGGGCACGCCACCCACCGACACGAAGTGTCCGCAGCGACCCCGGAACACCTCGGCCACCCGCCGCAGACGTCCGTACATGGCGAACACCACGTCCCAGTTGCGGTCGGCGACGGCGGCGCGCAAGGACTCCTCGTCGAACGGGTCGGCATGGAGGTGGATCACCTCGTCGGGCGTCTCGGGTCGCTCATGGGTGCCCCGGTGGAGGATGGTTACGGAGTGGCCGCGTTCGACCAGCGTGCGCACCAGTGGCACACCGCTGGGGCCGGTCCCCCCGATCACCAGGATGTCCATCGTCGTCCTCCCCGGCCCGCGGCCTGCGACACCGTGCCATGATCTAGCCCATTCGACCGGACAGGGGGGTCCAGCCGTGCCGAACACGACTGACGGCAAGTTCACCGACATCGACTACGACGCGCTCAAGGAGCGGTACGAGGCCGAGCGGGCCAAGCGCCTGCGGGGTGACGGCAACGCCCAGTACACGGAGCTGAAGGGTCGGGCCGACTTCGATCGCGACCCGTTCGCCGACCCCGACTTCACCCGCGAGCCGGTGAGCGGCGACACGCTCGTCACCATCGTCGGTGGTGGCTTCGGCGGGATGCTCGCTGCGGTGAACCTCGTGGAGAACGGGATCACCGACTTCCGCATCGTGGAGAAGGCCGGCGACTTCGGCGGCACCTGGTACTGGAACCGTTACCCGGGCTGCATGTGCGACGTGGAGTCGTACACCTATCTCCCCCTGTTGGAGAAGACCGGCTACATGCCGACCATGCGCTACGCCAGCGCGCCGGAGATCTTCGCCTACTGCCAGTCGATCGGTCGCCAATGGGACCTCTACGACCGGGCGCTGTTCCAGACCGAGATCATCGACGCGGCATGGGACGACTCGATCGACCGGTGGCGACTCACCACCACCCGCGGCGACGACATCACCAGCAAGTACCTGGTGATCGCCGGCGGGATCCTGCACAAGGCCAAGCTCCCCGGCATCCCCGGGCTCGAGGACTTCAAGGGCCACAAGTTCCACGGCAGTCGCTGGGACTACGCCTACACCGGTGGCGCGCCCGTCGAGGGCACGGTCATGGACAAGTTGGCCGACAAGCGGGTGGGCATCATCGGCACCGGCGCCACTGCGGTGCAGGCCGTGCCCCAGTTGGCCAAGGCGGCCAAGGAACTGTTCGTGTTCCAGCGCACGCCGTCGGCGGTGGGTGTGCGCGGCAACGGCCCCACCGACGAGGCGTGGTACCGCAGCCTGAAGCCGGGCTGGCACAAGGAGCGCGTGGTCAACTTCTCCGCGGCGGTGACCGGTCGGGAGCCCGAGGTCGATCTGGTGAACGACGGGTGGACCGAGGTCATGTGGCGCGACACCGCACCCGTCACCGAGGACCCCGAGGTGTGGGCGAAGGCCGAGCAGTCCGACTTCGACACCATGGAGGCACTGCGCCGTCGCGTCGACGAGATCGTCGACGACCCCGAGACCGCCGAGAAGCTCAAGCCGTACTACGGCAAGACCTGCAAGCGCGTGTGCTTCCACGACGAGTACCTCCCCGCCTTCAACCAGCCGAATGTCCACCTGATCGACACCGACGGTCAGGGCGTGGAGCGCATCACCGAGAACGGCCCGGTCGTCGACGGCGTCGAGTACCCGGTCGACCTGCTGGTGTTCGCGTCGGGCTTCGAGAACGGCACCGACTACGACCGTCGCATCGGCTTCGACCCCAAGGGTCGCAACGGCCTGTCGCTCAGCGAGTGCTGGTCGAAGGGCCCGCGCACACTGCAGGGCGTGTTCGCCGGTGGCTTCCCCAACCTGCTGATGATCAGCACGGTGCAGGGCGCCTTCGGCACCAACTACGTGCACTTCCTGTCCGAGGTGGCCCACCACATCGCCGACGTCGTGGCCATGTGCGAGGAGGCCGGTGTGCAGACCGTCGAGGCCACCCCGGGCGGTGAGGACGAGTGGCTGATGACGCTCTACGGCTACATCGGTGGCTTCGTGCAGTACCAGTCGGTGTGCACGCCGAGCTACTACAACGGCGAGCAGGGCGAACCCGACGAGAAGGCCGAGCGCAACCTCATCTTCTTCGGCAACGTCATGGAGTACGCCGAGATCGTCGATGGCTGGCGCGCCAACAAGGACTTCGCCGGCCTGGCCGTGACCAAGGGCTGAGACCACCCCCGCCCGAGCGTCGGGCGGGCATCCGTCGTTCAGTCGGCGTTGACGTAGTGCGCGGCCAACGGCGCGATGCCGTTGAAGCCGACGCTGCTGTAGGTCGTCGTGTACGCGCCGGCCGACAGGAACTCCACATGGTCACCCTCGGCGAGATCCGACGGCAGCCGCACGTCGTTCTTGTCGTAGAGGATGTCCATCGAATCGCAGGTGGGACCGGCGAGGACCACCGACGTCAACGGCCCCGACCCGCCCGACGCT
>JBJTGD010000076.1:0-2219 GCA_046093735.1 Acidimicrobiia bacterium
CGACGAGCATCGCAGCGACTGCTTTGGGATCGAGTTCGGGACGCAGAATCTTCAGCGACAAGGCCCGCTCGAGAATGTGTGCGACGGAGCGATAGTGGCGTCGCTGGATCTCGGCCATGATCGGTGCCAAGGTGGCGTCGCGGCGCGAACTGGCAATGAGCTCGAGGCGTTGCCAGCGGGTTTCGACCTGTGATTCATCGAACGGGTCGACGAATGCGCCGCCGATCTTCGTCAGATAGTCATCGCGGGAAGTGAAGTTGTCGACGGCTTCGGTGAAAACCTTCAGTTGTTCGTCGCCAACGCGGTACATGTGCTCAAGGAGAGCCTCACGAATCAGGCCTTCACGATCACCAAAATGCCAGTAGAGCGAACCCTTCGAAACACCGACTCGCTCGCAAACGTCGTCGATTCGCAGGGCGTCGATGCCGTGGCTTTGGATGATGTCGACCGCGACATCGATCAGTTCCTGGCGTGAATCCCTGCGGACGGGCTTGGCCGGACGCAACGGGGTGAGTTGGGTGACGGTCGCGGGGCGGGCAGGTCGAGCCGAAGCCTTCTTCGCTGCTTTCTTTGCCGCCGCCATGCGATCAGCCTAATTCGCTGGGTCACTATGCCGTGTCTGAAGATGAGGATAGGCCTCACAAATGTTAGTATTACCGCTAACACTATGGATGCAGGTCAGTTGATTCGCGAGCGCCGACTGTCGCTCGGAATGTCCACTCGCCGACTCGCCTCGTTGGCGGGAGTTTCCTACCCAACTGTTTCCCGCATCGAGAACGGTCACGAAGCGCCCCGGTGGTCGACGATGCAGCGCCTCACAAAGGCACTCGGACTTGAAACAACGATCGCGAGTATGGCTTCATCAGCCAAGGTCACGCTCGTCGATATCGCAAGAGACTGGAACGCGAATCCCCGTCGTGATGGCGAACCCGACTGGACAACACTCCGGGCGTTTGCGGACCAGTTGTCGATGTTCCCCGAGGTTGTAAACGTCGCCATTAGGACAGAACCCCCGCGAACTTCTTCTCCTCTTGTCGACAACATTCTCGCTGCAATCGCCGAGAAGATCGCCCACGACTGCGGCTTTCACCCACCGCGATGGACCAAAGAAATCCCCCCACTCGACGCACCATGGGAAGGCCCCGGAACACCGAGGATGCGCGCTGCTGCGCGAAAAGCAACGCCACCAGAGTTTGAAAGTCGAAAGATTTTCCTCGACCCCGTCGCAATCTGGAGACGAAACGCACTCACTCGTGCGTGACGGATTCATTTCGCCTCGACGCCCCACTCATCGAGTCTCTTCTGGTTGAGTTGTCCGAAGAGATAGACGGCGCCAAGCCGTTGACTCTCCGCCTCGTTGGCGGAGCACTCCTCGCACTACTGGGCCTGCGTGAGTCCACTCTTGACATTGATGTCATTTCGCCACTGGACGAGAATTTGAGACTGGCGATAACGGCTGTTGCCTCACGGCACCGTCTTCCACAGAACTGGCTGAACGACAATGCTCGGGCGTTCGTTCCCCAACGAGAGGGCAACGTGGGAGATCTCGTGCTGATCGATCGCCCGGGGCTCACGGTTCTTGGTCTTCCCCTTCACGACATCTTTCTGATGAAACTGGCGCGCGCCTCTGCAAGTGACAGGGCCGACCTAAAACTTCTTTGGCCGTTTGTCGCCCCTCAATTCATTGGGGTGAACGACGTGGTTCGAGCTGCGACAATTGAGGTTTGGATGGTGGACTACCCTGACCGCATGATCACAGGACGTTGTTTGTGCGAGGCCGTGACTTTCGAGTTGACGGGAGACATCATCGCCACCGCGGTGTGCCACTGCGACCGCTGCCAGCGACAGGGTGGGTCGGCCTTCTCGGTCAACCTGGTTGCCCACGAGTCGCAGCTGAAGGTGAACGGAGAATTGAAGACCTTCGAAGAACGTGGCGAGCGCAAGGACGACGTGTACGTGCGCCGCAAGTTCTGCCCGGGCTGCGGATCACCGATCGTGTCGGAGCTTGCGAAGTCGAACGGCATCATCGCCGTGAAGGCGGGCGTACTCGACGACAAGTCGTCGGTGAACCCGACCGTCGAAGCCTGGTGCGTCGACCGCCAGCCCTGGGTGTCACTGCCCGGCATGGCAATGTCGATGGAGCGCGAAGAGCCCTAGTCGTCCAAAGCCTTTCGAGAACGAAAGAGGCCCGGACCTTGTGGTCCGGGCCTCTTGACGAT
>JBJTGD010000077.1:0-2000 GCA_046093735.1 Acidimicrobiia bacterium
CATGGCCGTGCTCGGACCGATCGGCGGCAAGTTGGCCGATCGCCACGGTGCTCGGCGCGTGTACCTGTGGAGCATCTCGGGCGTGGCCGTGATGTCGGCGGCCATGAGCATGGTGGCGAAGGCGGCGGCGTCGGGGCGATCGGCGGGATCGGGAGCGCCGGCGGCGCGCAGGGCCGGTGCCAGTGCGCCCATCGCATCGGGCACGGGCACCGGTCGATCGATGCGGGCCATGAGAGTGCCCAGGGTGGTGTCGGCCGTGAAGGGCACCGAGCCCGTGACCGCCTCGATGAGGACCAGACCCAGCGAGTACACGTCGCTGCTGCCGTCGAGGCTGGCGCCCTGGGCCTGTTCCGGTGAGGCGTACTTCGCCGTTCCCAGCACGGCACCGGCCGGCTCGGTCCACGCCGCCTCGGCCAGCGCCCGGGCCAGTCCGAAGTCGGCGATGCGCACCATTCCCTCGTCGTCGAACAGCAGATTGGCCGGCTTGATGTCGCGGTGCACGAACCCGCGTCGATGCGCATGATCGAGGGCGCGCGCCGCATCGACGCCCACCTGACGGGCCTGCGCCGGATCTAGCAGCGCACCGTGGTCGAGCAGAGCGCGCAACGAACCACCGTCGAGCAGTTCGGTCACCAGATAGGGGACGTCTCCCTGGCCCCAGTCGTGGACCGCCATGATGTGGGGGTGGTTGAGTGCCGCCGCAGCCCGGGCCTCGGCCTCGAACCGGCGCAGGAACGCTGCGTCGCCGGCCAATGCATCGTGCAGCACCTTGACGGCGACGCGCCGGCGGAGCACGACGTCGTCGGCCAGATCCACCGTGGCGGACGCCCCGGTGCCGATGGGGGCCAGCAACCGGTACCGCCCGCCCAGGACCTGACCGACCCGGTCGGCGGCGCGGGCGTTGGACACCCCGAAAGGCTAACGCCGCGCCCCTCGACGCCGGTTCACCCCGTCTGCGTCGCGCGTGTCGCACGAGCGCAGTCGTCGGGCAGACTCACCGCATGACCGCACCCGATGTCGCTCCCCGCCGACGTTTCGCGCTGCGCCACCTGGCGTGGATCGGCCTCGTCCTGATCGCCGTGGTGTGCGTCGTGATCGTGGCCCGCACCGGTACGTCGGAGACCGGTGGTTTCGACGGCGGGCGCGTCGAGCGCCTCATCCCCCTGCCCGGCTCGAAGATCCTGCAGCAGGACATCGTCGGCATCGACATGGCGCCCGGCTACGAGTCGACACTGGCCATCAACGGCGTGCCGATCCCCCTCGATCAGTCCAACGTGATCGGTCCGATCAACCAGACCACGTTCAAACCCGGCCCGGGCAAGGTGTTCGAGCAGTTGCCTGCCGGACAGAACTGCGCGGTGGCCACCTATTGGCAGTCCTCGATCGGGCCGTCGGTGTCATCGACGCGCTCGTGGTGCTTCACCGTCGTCTGAGCGCTCGGGCCCACTACGCCGAGAGCAACCGATCCAGTTCGGCGAATGCGGCGGTGTGGTCGTCCTCCACGAGGATGGCGTGCATGCCGAGGGCTCGGGCCGCCGCGATGTTGCCCGGTGCATCGTCGAGGAACACCGAGCGCTCCGGGGCCACCCCCAACTGCTCGAGCGCCATGAGGTAGATCCGGGGGTCGGGTTTGCGCATGCCCACCGCCGACGAGTCGACGATCACCTCGAACAGTTCCTCGACCGGGATCATCGCCCGCCAACCATCGGAGAACTCGGCGATGTTGTTGGTGATGAGCGCAGTGCGGTAGCCACGCGCTCGCAGGTCGAGACCGATGGCCACCACATCCTCACGGGTCCCGCCGGCGCCACCCATGGCGCCGAACATCTCGCGCAGATCCACGTCGAGTCCCATCTCGGCGCCGACGACCTTGATCTGCTCGGCGGCGGCCTCCAGCGCGATCTCGCCGCGCTCCAGTCGGTGCCACGGGTGGTCGGTGTCCTCGTCGTAGGGACCGAACACGGCGCGCAGACCGGTCTGCGGATCGATGCCGCGCACGG